>CALLZA010000496.1 GCA_937858165.1 uncultured Ardenticatenia bacterium | reverse complement strand
AGTCGAAAATATGTGGGTATTAGTGACTGTATTATTATATAATGACTGATACGGTTGTGTGATGTTAGATTTTTTTTTTTTTCAAGCAGAAGACGGCATACGAGATCTAGTACGGTCTCGTGGGCTCGGAGATGTGTATAAGAGACAGAAGCTATATTATAAAATATAGACAATAGTTAGACAATAGAAAACATCCACCGATTTCACGGATTACACAGATTTAAAAAACGCTTGTTGAGAAATCTGTGTAATCTATGTAATCTGTGGACGCTTTCTTTGCTTCACGATGACGATCTCAACCAGTGACCTCGACGCCCTGGTGGCGGCCGTGCTGGGCAGCAGCAAGTACCGCGCCGTCAGCCCCGATCTGGTGCGGGCGGTCGGCGCGCGCGAGCTGGCGGCGCGGCCGAACCTGAAGGCGGCCATCAAGGCCACCAAGAACACGCTCCATCAGGCGGGCGGCGCGTTCACCGACGCGCCCATCGACTACGACCGCGCCCTGGCCCGGCTGCGCGAGGCGGCGGCGAGCGGCGACGAGGCGTTGCGCGCCGCCTGCCGCGCCGTCATGGCCCGCCACACCTCGACCCGCGAGCGGCTGCCCATCCTCGATGCCTTCTACGCCACCACGCTGGCTGCCCTACCGCCGCCGGGGCGCGTCCTCGACGTGGCCTGTGGTCTGAACCCGCTGGCCTGGCCGTGGCTGCCGCTGCCGCCGGCGACTGAACTCATCGCCTACGACATCTACGCCGACCAGATCGCCTTCCTCAACGACTTCTTCGCCCTGGCGGGCGTGGTCGCGCGGGCCGAGGTGCGCGACGTGGTCGGCCGCCCGCCCGACGAACCGGCCGACCTGGCCCTCGTCCTGAAAACGCTGCCCTGTCTGGAAGCCATCGACCGGCGCGCGCCGGAGCGGCTGCTGGACGCCATTCAGGCCCCGCGGCTGCTGGTCTCCTTCCCGGCCCAGAGCCTCGGCGGGCGGCGCAAGGGGATGGCCGCCCACTACGAGGCCCAGTTCCGCCGCCTGCTCGACGCCCGCGGCTGGGCAGCGCAGCGCTTCGAGTTCGCGACCGAGTTGGCTTTTCTGGTGGAGAAGAAGTAAGAACCTCACGCCAAGATCGCGAAGGACACCAAGAACGCTAAGCGAAGAAGCTGACGCCAAGACGCCGAGACGCTAAGGCGCAGAGAAACGAAAGTGTTCTCTTCCTTTGGCGTCTTGGCGCTGAATTCATCTTTGCGTTCTTAGCGCCCTTTGCGATCTTTACGTGAGGTTCTTCTTCTGATGGGCTACAATAGGCTCAAAGCGCGAAGGGGCAAGCCTAATGACAATCGATGAATCGGCCGTCAAGGCAGTCGTCACGGCCATTAAACAATCGAAGAAGTACCGCGACACGAGCGAGGAGACGATCCGCCAGTTGGCCGTCGAGGCCGTGGCCACACACAAGAAGGCCCGTCCGGCCGAAAAGGCCGTCCGCCGCCGGCTGCACAGCATCATGGCCCCCTATCTGGGCGACCCCGACTACACCGCCGCCGCCGAGCGGTTGAACAAGGTCTTCGTCGGCGGCGACGAGGCCGACATCCGCGCCGTCTGCCTCGATCTGATGCACACCCACCTGTCCACCCGCGAGCGCCTGCCCATCCTCGACACCTTCTACCGCGACATCTTCGCCGTCACCGGCCCGCCCGGCCGCCTGCTCGACATCGCCTGCGGCCTGAACCCGCTGGCCTTCCCGTGGATGGGGCTGCCCGTGCTGGGCAGCGACTTCGTGGCCTACGACATCCACGAGCCGCGCATCACCTTCCTCAACCACTACTTCATCCTGCAAGGGCTGCCGCCGCTGGCCTTCGTGCGCGACGTGGCCCTGCACGCCCCCACGGAGAGCGGCGACGTGGCCCTGTTCCTGAAGGAGATGCCGCGCTTCGAGCGCAACTACCCCGGCCGCGGCCGCGCCCTGCTCGACGCGCTCGACGTGCGCTGGCTGGTCGTCTCCTTCCCGACCATCAGCACACACGGCGGCCGCAACCTGACCAACCGCTACCGGGAGTTCTTTCATCAGATCATCGACGGCAGCGGCTGGCCGGTCACGGAGTTGCTGTTCGACACGGAGCTGGTCTTCTGCGCCGAGAAGACCGCCGACGGCCGACCACCGACCGCCGACGGCGGCTAGACAACCCTGGCGGCGGTCAGCGGTCGGCCGTCGGCGGTCATCTTTCCTAATGCACCGCTTCTTCATCACCCCCGACCAACTGCGCGGCCTGATCGTCCAATTCGACGACGAACAGGCGCACCAGATGCGGCGCGTGTTGCGCTTGCGACCGGGCGCGCGCGTGCTGGCGCTGGACGGCGAGGGGCTTCAGTACGAAGTTCAACTCGAAGAGGTGACCAACAGCCGCGTCACCGGCCTGGTGGCCACCAAAACGCCGGCCACGGGCGAGCCGCGCGTCCGGCTGACCCTCTTCCAGAGCCTGCTCCAGCGCGACAAGTTCGAGTGGGTGCTACAGAAGGGCACGGAGATCGGCGTGGCGGCGTTCGTGCCGGTCATCACCCGCCGCTCGCTGGTGCGCGAGGGGGACGTGGGGGAGAACAAGCTGGTGCGCTGGCGGCGGATTATAAAGGAAGCGGCTGAGCAGTCGGGGCGCGGTGTGCTGCCGGCGATCAGCGCCGCCGTGACGTTGGAGACGGCCTTGGCCGGCCTGCCCTCTCCCCAACCCTCTCCCGAAGGGCGAGGGGGTGCGCCCTCTCCCCATCCCTCTCCCGAGGGGCGAGGGGGGCTGGTTCCCTCCCCCTTTGGGGGAGGGTTAGGGAGAGGGTCTTCCCCCCCTGCCAGACTCGCCCTCCTCGCCTGGGAGGGCGAAACGGCCCGCACCCTGCGCCAGGCGGTGGGCCAGACGAACGGTGTGACCGACATCGCCCTCTTCATCGGCCCGGAGGGCGGCTACGAGACGGCCGAAGTCGAAGCAGCAGCCGCCCACGGTGTGGTCGCCTTCACCCTCGGCCGGCGCATCCTGCGCACGGAGACGGCGGCCGTCGTCGGCGCGGCGCTGGCGTTGTATGAGTTGGGGGAGATGGGGGCGGCGGGTGAGTGACGAAGAGGCCGGCAGGATGCCGGCGAACCGGGCGGAGGCGCGGCGCATCGCCGACGAGTTGTCGGGAGTGGCCGCCCTCGGGTGGAACTTCGCCCGCCCGGGGGCGCTCGACGCCGAGCGGGGGGAGCTGGGGCTGGCCGCGGCCGCGCGACTGGCGGCAGCGCACGGG
>CALLZA010000495.1 GCA_937858165.1 uncultured Ardenticatenia bacterium | reverse complement strand
CATTTGTGCCGCTATGTCTATGTTTTTTTTTTAATGAACCGGCGACCACCGGGATCTACGCTAGACCGGTGGTCGGCAGCGTCAGATGTGGAAAGGAGACAGGGGCTGGTTCGATGCGCGTCCTGCTAAAAGGAACCCGGCGCGGCGACGAGATGGTTGACGTGTATTGGAACGGCCAGACGGCAACGGAACTGCCGCAGCCGCGCATCGACACGATCAATACCCACGGCAGCGGCGACACCCTCTCGGCGGCCGTCTGCGCCTACGTCGCCCGGGGCCACGCCTGGCCGGAGGCCATCCGCCAGGCGCAGGCGTTCACCCACGCCGCCATCGGCCGCGGCGCAGCGTGGCGGCTGGGGGCGGGGCATGGGCCGGTCGGGGTGACGAGTACCGGGTGAAGAGATCTCTGGCAATGATGGTGCCTCGCCATCACGACTCGCCACTCGCCACTTGCCACTAACCCTCTTCTCTGCTATGATCACTTCATTCAAAACATTTTGAACGCAGGGAATTTATGCACGATACATTGACTGCTGTCAATAACAGTACTGTCTCCGGTCTGGGGCGGCTGGCCGGGTTCTTTGGCTTTAACGATGTGATGGGCCGGCTCTATGGCACCCTGCTGCTCAACCCTGAGCCGCTATCGCTCGATGAACTGTGCGATACGCTTCAGATCAGCAAAGGCTCCGTCAGCATGAACATGCGCGACCTGGAGCGCTGGGGCATGGCCAAGGAAGTGTGGGTGCGCGGCGAGCGGCGCAAGTTCTACAAGGCCGAGTCCGACATGTGGCAGGTCATCCGCAACGTATTGGGCAGCCGCGAACAGCGCGAGGTGCAACTGGCGCTGCACGTCTTGGGGCAGAGCATCGAGAAGCTCCAGGCGGCCGAGTGCCAGCTCTCGCCCGAGGAGCAGCGCCTGGCCCGCTACTACCTGGACCGCATCGCCGACCTGCAGGCGTTTTTCCAGTTTGCCCAGTTGGCGCTGCAAGCCGTGTTGGGCAGCGACGAAGCATTGAACTTCGATGCGATTACGCGGATTGAGATCGAGTAAGTGTGATTACTGGTAGATCTCGCATGCCTCTAACTTATCGTACGCCCTACAGTTTGCTCTGATTTCATATTGCCGATCACCGCAATAGTCGCTAATCCCAAGTAGCCGAAGATCACCGACCAAATGTGATAGACATACCCCCACGTCTCCCGCGGTAGCAGCGCCTGGGCTGCCAGAACCAGCAGTGTATAGACCGCGGCGTAGATGGCGATGGTGCGCTGGAGCGGCCGCAACCGTGGCTCGCGGTCGATGACGATGAGCGGCACGGTGACCAGGCAGGCCCAATAGGCGGCCATGCCGATCTGGCTGGCGTCGGGGTTGCCCCATGGCGAATTGCCGATCAGGAACCACTCGACCATCAGCCCGGCGAAGGCAGCCAGCGCCACAATGACAACGAACGCTGCTCGCCGCGGCAAAACCCGGAATAGCAGCCGCGTCAGTACAAACGCCCCACTCAGATAGAAGGCATTGAAGAACATCGAGCCGAAGAGGTTGGCCCAGTCGCCACGAATGAGGACGGAGTATTGAAGCTCGCCGACGGCCGCCGTCAGCACGCCGATGAGGATAAAGAGGAAGAGAGAAACCACAGATTCCACGGATTTCACAGATTTTGCTGGTTGCTCAGGTCGTGCTTTACGCTGTCCGCCGTCCATACACACCAGTACGCGCACAGCAACGAAACGACTTACGGCCTGCGCTCCAAATCTGTGAAATCTGCGTAATCTGCGGTTTCTTATCTGGTTTCAGCTAGAACAACTTCTGGTTGGCCGCCACCCACTCGTAGAGTTGCCGCACGCCCTCGGCCGGGCTGATCTGCGGTCGCCAGCCCAATAGCTGCTCCGCCCGCCGGATGTCGGCCACGAAGACGCGCTGGTCGCCCGGCCGCCACGGGCCGTGCTGCACGGCGATCGGCCGCCCGGCCAGCGCCTCCAGTAGCGGGCCAAACTCGCCCCAGACCGACAGGGTGTTGTCCGGCCCGCCCCCCAGGTTCAGCACCTCGCCGCGCAGCGCGTCGATGCGGTCGATGCCCGCCTGATAGGCGGCCAGCAGGTCGTCGATGTAGAGCACGTCGCGCACCTGCATTCCGTCGCCATAGATAGCGATGGGCCGGCCCATGACGGTGGCAATGACGAAGTGGGCCACCCACCCCTGATCCTCGACGCCGAACTGCCGCCGGCCGTAGATGCACGACTGGCGCAGCACCAGCGTCCGCAGGCCATAGATGCGGGCGTAGTCGCGCATGTACTGATCGCCCGCCCCCTTGGAGCAGCCGTAGGGGGAGTGGAAGTCCAGCGGGAAGCTCTCCGGGATGCCGTGGGGGTAGTCGGCGTAGGCGTAGCGGTCGCCGGCGCGGACGATGCCGACATCCTCCATGCCGCCGTAGACCTTGTTGGTGCTGGCGTAGAGAACGGCCGCGCCCGGCGCGCCGTGGCGCACCGCCTCCAGCAGGTTGAACGTGCCCAGGGCGTTGCTCTCGAAGTCCTCGCGCGGGTCCACGACCGACTGAGTGACGGCCACCTGTCCGGCCAGGTGGAGCACCACGTCGGGCGCGGCGGCGGCGACGCCGGCTGTCAGACGCGCGTCATCACGGATGTCGGCCTCGATTACGCTCAACCGCTCGCCGCCGTGGCCAGCGTGCAGCCAGTCGAGATTGGCTCGCCCGCCGCGCCGCGACAGATTGTCGTAGACGGTCACGCTGTCGCCGCGCCGCAAAAAGTGGTCGGCGGCGTTGACGCCGATGAACCCGGCCCCGCCGGTGATAAAAACGTGTTGTCCGCTCACGTGATGCTCCTCAGAATGGGAAATCACAGATCACACAGACATTCAGAACACCTTCTTGAAATCTGTGTAATCTGCTTAATCTGTGGTTTATACACCGTCAGCTCTACTAAGCCGCAGAGTGTCGCGCTGTTGGGCCAGCCAGGCGCAGTAGTCGGGCTGCGCGCTCAGGTCGACGGTCAGCAGCAGCGCGTCCTCGCTCGTGTCGCGGTAGTAGCGGCGGCGCACCCCCACTTCCTCGAAGCGATACTTGGCATAGAGCGCCTGGGCCACTGTGTTGCTGCGCCGCACTTCCAGCGTCACCAGCAGTGGGTCGAGCGCGCAGGCCAGCAGCAGCAGGTTGAGCAGCAGCCACTCCCCCCGGCCGCGGCCGCGCTCCGCCGGCGCAACGGCGATGGTGCTGATGTGGATCTCCCCGGCGATGAGCCAGAAGCCGGCATAGCCGATGATGACCTCGCCGGTCGTCTCGTCACGGGTCAGAACCTGATAGTGGGCCAGCTGGTTGTCGGTCAACTCGTTGAGGTACATTTGCTCCGGCGCGGGGGTGGGGAAGGAGGCGCGGTCGATTGCCAGCACAGCCGGAATGTCGGCCACGACCATCGGCCGCAGCCTGTAAGGCGGGGGCAAGGGCAGCATCGATGGTCTCAGCCCGGCTCGCGCAGATAGAGCGGGGCCAGCGACTCGGCGGCATCGGTCTGCTTGCGCTTCCAGCGCTGCCAGCCGATCTCGGCCAGCATGGCGGCGCGGCGCACCGACTCGGCCGGCGGGGCGATGATGGCCGCGCGATTGGCGCGACGCAGCAGCTTGGCCGACGCGGCGTCGATCTCCCCGGCGAAGGCCACCGGCAGTTGCAGCCGCTGCCTCTTATACACATCTCCGAGCCCACGAGACCGTACTAGATATCGTATGCCGGCTTCTGCTTGCAAAAAAAAAACCAACGCACCAGAACTGATAATCA
>CALLZA010000494.1 GCA_937858165.1 uncultured Ardenticatenia bacterium | reverse complement strand
GGTCATCCGGCAGTACGTGTGGCCCTATGACAGTGGTGCAGGCGGTCCAGACCAGCTGCGAGCCTCGGGTAGCAACCTAAACACCCGGGTGGCGGCCACGGAAGTCTACTCCAACACCGGCGGTCAGAGTCCGAAGTCGACGCCGCGCGGCGCGGTGGCCAAGTGCGCCGGCGCAGGCAAGCCGTTGCCAAAGAAAGACCTGGGCTTGTTGGCGATGTCCTACGGCAACGTCTACGTCGCCCGGGTGGCCTTTGGAGCCAACGACCGGCAGACGGTGCAGGCCATCCTGGAGGCTGAAGCGTACGATGGCCCATCGCTCATCGTAGCCTATAGCCACTGCATCGCCCACGGCTACGACATGAAGTTCGGCCTGGAGCAGCAGCAGGCGGCCGTCGACTCCGGCCACTGGATTCTCTATCGCTACAACCCGGAGCTGGCCGCGACGCCGGTCGAGGCGACGGCGACCAACGACATGGGCGCGCCCAGCGCCACCGGCGCGCCGGCCGTCCCCGCCGGCCCGAGCGGCGCCGCCCCACACAACGGTCACGCGGCGAACCCGTTCCAACTGGACTGCAAGGCGCCGTCGCTACCGCTGGAGAAGTACCTCTACCGCGAAGGGCGCTATCGCATGTTGCAACAGAGCAACCCGGAAGCGGCCGACCGGCTGCTGAAGCTGGCCAAGAGTGACGTGGCCGAACGCTGGAAGACCTATCAACGTCTGACCGCCGGCGACAAGGTGGGCGAGTAAGATAGCCGACCCACAGATTACGCAGATTACACAGATGCATCTTCCGGATAAGCTGTGTAATCTGTGAAATCTGTGGTTCCTATCTCTCTACAGGAGAAGACAATGGACCTGAGAACAACATACCTGGGTTTGGAACTGAAGAACCCGCTGGTCGCCTCCCCCTCGCCGCTCAGCCGCGAGTTGGCCAACCTGCGGCGCATGGAAGACGCGGGCGCGTCAGCCATCGTGCTCTACTCCCTCTTTGAGGAAGAGATCAACCAGGAGAGCCACGCCCTCGACCGCTATCTGAGCGACGGGACGGAGAGCTTTGCCGAGGCGCTGACTTACTTCCCCGAAGCGCCGGCCTACCGCGCCATCGGCCCCGACGCCTACCTGGAACACATCTTCCGCGCCAAGCAGGCGGTCAACATCCCCATCATTGCCAGCCTCAACGGCGTCTCGACCGGTGGCTGGATTCGCTACGCGAAAGAAATGGAAGGGGCCGGGGCCGACGCCCTCGAACTCAACATCTATTACGTCCCCACCCGCCTCGACCTCTCCGGCAGCGAAGTCGAGCAAATCTACCTCGACCTCGTCCGCGACGTGCGCGCCTCGGTTGATATCCCCATCGCTGTTAAGCTCAGCCCCTACTTTAGTGCCACGGCCAACATGATGGCCCGCCTATCGGAAGCCGGGGCCAATGGCCTGGTGCTCTTCAACCGCTTCTATCAGCCCGACCTCGATCTGGAGAACCTGGAGGTTGTGCCCAATCTGCACCTAAGCGAGTCGGATGAGATGCGCCTGCCGCTGCGCTGGATCGCCATTCTCTACGGCCGCGTCCACGCCGACCTGGCGCTAACCACCGGTGTTCACACCGGCCAGGATGCCCTGAAGGCCATCGCCGCCGGAGCCAACGTGGCAATGATGACCTCAGAGATTTTAAAGAACGGCATCGGCCGCTTCGGCGAAATCCTGCGCGAGATGTCGCTGTGGCTCGAAGAGCGCGAATACCTGTCAATCGAGGAGTTGCACGGCAGCCTGAGCCAGATCAACGTCGCCGCCCCGGCCGCCTTCGAGCGCGCCAACTACATCCAGATCGTGCGCTCCTACAATCCGACGTTCCGTTAGTTTGGTTTCGTTGTCACCGTTCCCAATTTCGGTGTGATCTAACAGAAAAGGCCCTGGGAATCCCCAGGGCCTTTTCTCATCTTACATAGCCCCGCCGCAGAGGTGGTTGGCTCCACCCGGCTCCCCGTGCATTGCACCTTACGAGGTGCGTCGCACGTTCTTAGATGTCTACATAGAAGATGCAACCCACTCAAGAAAGTGAGGTGCACCAGGCCGCTAGAAGCGATCCGTAGCCGGCGCGTTGAACGCCCACTTGCAGGAAATGCCGGCCAGGTTGCAGTCGATCGCCGCCGTACAGACGCAGGCGCGGACGCGATAGGCGGCGGCGAAGTCGCGCAGAAAATCGGCCGAGGCATAGACGCGCTGCTCGCGCAACTCTACGTCCTGCTGGATGAGGTCACAGTTCTTTTGGCCGACAACGACCCACGTCTCAATTGCCATCTCAACTTCTCCTGAACTTACCTGAGTGCGGCGCATGACACGACACCAGCGGCCACACCGCCTACTGGTCAGGATACTCAAAACGCCCTTTGTCACGCCAGTATCAAACGTCATGGAATCACATGACATTTGTCACTCGCATTTGTGAAATACATCACTAAGGGGAATTGGGCGACTCCTGTATGATACCAAGTGGCCGTAGCGCAGGAATGATCCCGCACCACGGCAGAGGAGGTCGCAGAGATGCTTCAACCCGATCGTGTTGTCCAGACGACCTGCCCTTACTGCGGCGTCGGCTGCCAGATCGATCTACTTGTCAAAGACGAGCTCATTTACCGCGTCAACGGCCGCTTCGATAACCCGGTTAACCGCGGCAACCTGTGTGTCAAGGGGCGCTTCGGCTTCGACTTCATCCACGCCCCCGACCGGCTGACCGCACCCCTGGTGCGCCACGACCGCACGCAACCGCTGGACGCCCGGCACGAGACGACCTGGTACACGGCGCTCACTCACGTCGCGGCCCGGCTGCGCGCCATCCAGGCCGCCCACGGCCCGGACAGCATCGCCTTCCTCGTCTCCGCCAAATGCACCAACGAGGAAAACTACCTTGTCCAGAAGCTGGCTCGCGCGGTGGTCGGAACGCACAACGTCGACCACTGCGCCCGTCTCTGACACAGCAGCAGCGTGGCCGGTCTGGCCACGACCCTCGGCTCCGGGGCGATGACCGACGCCATCGCCAACATCGTCGATGCCGACCTGCTATTCGTCACCGGCTCCAACACCACCGAGGCCCACCCCGTCATCGGCCTGGAGATGAAGCGCGCGGTGCGCAAGTTCGGCGCGCGCCTTATTCTGCTCGACCCGCGCGAGATCGAGCTGGCAAACTTTGCCACGCTACACCTGCGCCACCGGCCGGGCACCGACGTGGCCGTGCTCAACGCCATCGCCCACGTCATCATCCGCGACAATCTGACCAATCTCAACTTCATCGAAGAGCGCACTGAGGGGTTCGACGCCTTCGCCGTGTCCGTCGCCGACTGGACACCGGAAAGGGCCGCAGCCATCTCCAGCGTGCCGGCGCAAGACATCGTCGATGCCGCCTACCTCTATGCCCACGCCCGCAACGCCATGATCTTCTGGGCGATGGGCATCACTCAGCACACCACAGGGACGGACAACGTCAAGGCGTGCAGCAACCTGGCCCTGCTGGCCGGCCACATCGGCCGCCCGGCCACCGGCCTCAACCCCCTGCGCGGCCAGAACAACGTCCAGGGCGCGTGCGACATGGGCGGTTTGCCCAACGTCTTCCCCGGCTACCAGGCGGTGGCCGACGAAGGCGCGCGGCGCAAGTTCGCCGCCGGCTGGGGCGTGCCGTTCGAGACGTTCGCGGCCAAGCCCGGCCTGACCGTGACCGAGATGGTCCACGGCGCGCTGCGCGGCGATATCCGCGCCATCTACGTCATGGGCGAAAACCCCATGTTGTCCGACCCAAACCTGAACCACGTCGCCGAGGCACTGGACGCGGTCGAGTTCCTGGTCGTCCAGGACATCTTTCCCAACGAGACGGCGCAGCGGGCCGATGTCGTTCTGCCGGCCGCCGGCTTCGCCGAGAAGCTGGGCACGTTTACGAACACCGAGCGGCGAGTGCAGCTTATCCGCCCAGCCATCGCTCCACCAGGCGTGTCGCGCCCCGACTGGGCCATTGCCCTCGACCTGGCGCAACGGCTGGGTGCGCCGTGGCAGTACGACGGCCCCGAAGCCATCTTCGCCGAGATGGCCGGCCTGACGCCGCAGTACGCCGGCATCACCTATGATCGGCTGGAGCGCGGCGGCATCCAGTGGCCTTGCCCCACGGTCGACCACCCCGGCACGCCCGTGCTCCACATCGGCAAGTTCACCCGCGGCAAGGGGCTGTTTTGCCCTCTGGAGTATCGGCCGCCGGCCGAACTGCCCGACGACCAGTTCCCGTTCCTGCTGTCCACCGGCCGGATCCTTTTCCACTGGCACGGCGGCACGATGTCGCGCCGCTCGCCCGGACTGGACGCCGCCGCCCCCGAGGCCGAGGCTGAGCTGCACCCCGACGACGCAACGCGCCTGGGCGTGGCCGACGGCGACCTACTGCTGTCTCTTATACACACCTCCGACCCCACGAAACCGTACTAGATCCCCAATGCCGTC
>CALLZA010000493.1 GCA_937858165.1 uncultured Ardenticatenia bacterium | reverse complement strand
TTGTTGCTGAGCTGCTCGAGCTGCTGTGCCAGCTGGACGTCGTGCGTGTGTTGTCTGCCGTGCTATCTACAATGTGATAGCTGTCCGATTGTTGTTCGTGTACGTATTGTGTATGTACACTGGATGGCGGCCTGCGACTTTTTTTTTTTTCAAGCAGAAGACGGCATACGAGATCTAGTACGGTCTCGTGGGCTCGGAGATGTGTATAAGAGACAGGGTCACTGCTCGCCGCCCCGAACCGGACGGCCCGCCGGCGGCCCACCTGCCGGACATACCCCAGCCCTGAGCGTCGCCGTTACGCCCATATGCCTATGCCCAGGATGCACGCCGGCGAGGTAGAGACCGATGCCGCGCTGGTGCGTCAGTTGCTGGCAGCGCAGTTTCCGCAGTGGGCCGGGCTGCCCGTTTTGCCCGTGCCCTCGGCCGGGACGGACAACGCCCTCTACCGTCTGGGGGACGATCTGGCCGTCCGCCTGCCGCGCATCCATTGGGCGGTGGGACAGGCGGCGAAGGAAGACGCGTGGCTACCGCGGCTGGCCCCGACCTTGCCGCTGGCTGTGCCCACCGTGTTGGCCCACGGCCAGCCGGGCGAGGGCTACCCCTACCCGTGGGCGGTCTACCATTGGTTGGGCGGGGCGAACGCGGCCCAATCGCCACCGGACGACATCGTGACGGCGGCCGTCGAGTTGGCCGGCTTCCTGCGTGCCTTGCAACGCATCGACACGACCGGCGGGCCGCGAGCCGCCGACCACGGGCTGCGCGGCGCGCCGCTGAGCGGGCGCGACGCGGCCACGCGCGAAGCCATTGCCGCACTGGACGGCACGATTGACACCGCCGCGGCCACCGCCATCTGGGAAGACGCGCTACGCGCCGCGGAGTGGAATCGGCCGCCGGTCTGGTTCCACGGCGACCTGCTGCCCGGTAACTTGCTCGTCGCCGGTGGGCGGCTGAGCGCAGTCATCGACTGGAACGGGTTGGGCGTGGGCGATCCAGCCTGTGATCTGGTTATCGCCTGGGCGCTCTTCGCCGGCGAAAGTCGCGCCGCCTTCCGCGCCGTGCTGGGGGTTGACGATGCGATGTGGGCGCGCGGCCGTGGCCACGCCCTCTCGCAAGCGCTCATCTTCATCCCCTACTATCTGCACACTAACCCCCTGGGCGTGGCCTACCACCGGCGCACGCTGAACGCTCTGTTGGCCGATGGCGCTTAGGCCGGCGGGAGATTGGCACGTCGGAAGCGTACCTTACGCAAAGGACGCTCAGAGAAGGACTTCTTAGCGTCCTTCGCGCTTTTGGCGTGAGATCTTCTTCCGACGTGGCAATGCGGGGTGATCCTTTGGCCAGAAGAAATGCTATAATGCGAATGGACTCGTTACCGCTTCTGGAGGATCCTCATGGCTGCCGTCTCCTTTCCTCTCGCTAAACGCATCCCCAAGTTGACCGCGGTCGCCTGGGTCGTCACGATTCTGATTAGTACCGTACCCGACATCCTCTGGACGGCGTTGGGCGCAGGCGACGTGACGCCGCTGACCTGGGCCAAGATGAGCCTGTTGCTCGGCCTGGCGTTGGTCTCCGCTGTCTGGACGCCGCTGCGCCCGCTGCGCAACTACTTTATCGCCATGCTGGCCTTCTTCACTCTGTTCCAGGTCATCCAGCGTGTCGACTTCACCTGGCCCGCCCTGCAAAATCTGTTGGGCGGCAGCGTGTTCGATGAACGGATGCAGGCCGAGCAGACCGGCAAGCTGGTTGTTTCGCTGGGGATGGTCGTCGTCTTGCTGCTTCTCGGTCTGCGGCGGCGCGACTTCTTCCTGACGCGCGGCAACCTGCGCGCGCCTATTACCCCGGTGCGGCTGCTTGGCTTCCCCAGGGCGGAGCCGTGGCCCTCGTTCGGCATTCAATGGGCGTTTTATATCGCCATTGCTTTGGGCGTTCTGCAATACCTGGCCCTGCGCCCCAGCCTGGCGACGATGGGCATGATTCTGCCCCTGCTCCCGTCGATCCTGTTCTACGCCGCCCTCAACGCGTTCAACGAGGAGATGACCTATCGCGCGCCGATGATAGCCACGCTGGAGCCGGCGAGCGGCAGTCGGCAGGCGCTGTGGATGTCGGCCAGTTTCTTCGGCATCGCCCACTACTTCGGCACGCCCGGCGGCATCCTGGGCGCGCTCGCGTCTATCTTCATGGGCTGGATTCTGGGCAAGGCGATGATCGAGACCCGGGGCCTGTTCTGGGCGTGGTGGATCCACTTCCTGAGCGACGTGGTCATCTTTGCCTTCCTGACGATGGCCCTCATCAGCTAATATGATCACCGTCATGACCTTCAACATCCGCTATGGCCAGGCGGACGACGGCCCGCAGCGTTGGGAGGTTCGTCGCGAACTGGTCATCGAGAGGATTCGCGCCGCCGACCCCGACCTGCTCGGCCTCCAGGAGTGTCGCGCCGACGAACAGGCGCAGTACGTCCGCGCGGCGCTGCCCGACTACGACTTCTACGGCGTGGCCCGCGGCGGCGACGGGCCGACGGCGCTGGAGATGGCGCCCGTTCTGGTGCGGCGGTCGGCCTTTGCGGTCGTCCGTCAGGGACAGTTCTGGCTCAGCGACACGCCGGAGTTCGCCGGCAGCGTCAGCTGGGACGCGATGTTCCCGCGCACGGCCACCTGGGTCGAAGTGGCGCACCGCCCGAGCGGCGACACGCTGGCCTTCCTCACGACCCACTTCGACCTGATGCCTCAGGCCATCGTCAATTCGGCGCGGCTGTTGCGCGGCTGGGCGGCGCGGACGGCGGCGCGGCTGCCGGTTATTGTCTGTGGCGACTTCAACGCTGACAAATCCTCGGCGGCCTACGGGATGCTGGTTGACGGCCGCACGCTGTCCGACGCCTGGCGGCAGGCCCAGCCCGCCGTCGCGGACGAAACGACCTTCCACGCCTTCGGCGCGCCCGGTGTGGCGGCGGCAATCGACTGGGTGCTGGTTTCGCCGTCCTTGGCGGTTGCCGCAGCAACCATCGATCGCGCGCGGCGGGCAGGCCTCTATCCATCGGATCACGACCCGGTGGTCGTGACGCTGCGGTTGCCCGCGGCCGTTTGACGCGCTTCTTTCACGACCTGTCGCATTCTGCTATAGTACTCACATCGAGAAGCTGCCTGCCCGCGGCGCAGATAACCCCACCGATACCTCGATCATCCTGCGTCCTCCGGGCGTCTTTACGACGGCTCGTATGGGCCGCCACTGCCCTGTGCCGTTGACGGCCTGGGCCGAGGTAGACGAGAGATGAAAGCGATTGTGATCTACGACTCCCAGTTTGGCAACACCGAGAAGATCGCCCAGACCATCCGCGACGCACTGACCGACACGGCCGAGACGCGGCTGATGCGGGCCAGCAGCGTGGCCCCCCGCGACCTCATGGCAGCCGATTTGCTTGTTGTCGGCTCGCCCACGCAGCGTTTCCACGCTACCGAGCCGGTCGATCGCTTCCTGAAGGGTACCTCGCTGCGCGGTATGCGCGCCGCGGCCTTCGACACGCGCTTCGACATGGACGACGTCGATTCGCGCGCCCTGCGGCTGGCGGTCAAGGTCGCCGGCGATTCAGCCTATGCCGCGCCGCGCATCGCCGCGGTGCTGGAGAAGGCCGGGGCGACGATGGTCGTGGCGCCGGAGGGGTTCATTGTGACCGACACCGAAGGGCCGCTGCGCGAAGGGGAGCTGGAGCGCGCCGCTGAGTGGGCCAGGGGCCTCCTGACTGCCCTCTAGGGTTCGTAGGCCAATCGGCCAGACGGACTGTTTGACTGGCCCGCCCCTATAACGCCACCTTACACACTTCTGACACCTTCTTCACAGTTCCTGAACACCCTTGCCCTATAAATCAGATAACGGACAGACGGACGGGACACCCCCCAACCGGCCCGTAAGCTGAAATATTTCACCGGTCAAAGACCGGAAGAGGTGCAAGGGTCATGATACAGAAGCGGGTTTATATCTATTTGATGTCCATCCTGATGCTGCTGGCGCTGGTCGCGTGCAGCGGCACAGCGACGAGGGTGGCCGTGACGAGCGACACTATCAGCGCCGCAACGAGCAGCGATAGCGACATCGCTGACGTTCTGGTCGTCAGTGAAGCGGCCACGGCCCCGGCCAGCGCCGCCGCAGCGCTGGCCGAGACGGTGGCGACGGGAGAGCCGGCGGCGGCCGTGGATACCGTTGCGGCCGTCGCTGACAGTTCAGCCGTGGCCATCGCGCTGAACGGCGACGCCATCAGCGCCGACAGCGCGGCCGTCACTGTCGCCGGCAGCGTGGCGACGATCACCTGTCTCTTATACACATCTCCGAGCCCACGAGACCGTACTAGATCTCGTATGCCGTCTTCTGCTTGAAAAAAAAAAAAAACACAGATCTGAGATACAGAACATGTAGGAATGACGACAGGATACCATCATAATCATGCACAGCTAGCAGTATACATGAATTAAATCTACGTATCGTGAAGACATACA
>CALLZA010000492.1 GCA_937858165.1 uncultured Ardenticatenia bacterium | reverse complement strand
GGTGATAGACGCAATCCACGTCTTGCAGCAGCGACCACAGCAGGGGGACGTTGTCCACGTCGCCGCGGGTGAAGGCCACACTGTCACCCAGCCGGGCGATGTCGCCGTGGCTCAGGTCGTCGAGGACCTGCACCGTATGGCCGTCGGCCACCAGCCGGTTGGCCAGCGCCGCGCCCAGGAAGCCGGCTCCGCCGGTGACAAGGAAGCGCATGATAGGGGTCAGTGGTCAGTGGGGCAGGCAAATGCTCGTCACTCGTCGCTCGTCACTCATCACTCGTCACTCGCCACTCCGAACGGCTTCGGCTCGTGGGCGAAGATGGCGTCGAGGATGCGCGTTTCGCGGCCGATGATGGCGTTCATGAACTCATCCGCGCCCTTCATGTGCTTGAAGGCTGAGAAGCCGCGCTCCAGATACTCCTGCAACTCGGCCCAACCGGCCAGCACCGCCGGCGCGTGGGCCAGCCGCAAGGCGATGGCGATGAAGGGGATTTTGACCATGCGGTCAATACCCCGACCGATCTCCTCGATGAGCTGGAGTTGGCGCAGCCGCTCCTCATGGTTATCGCAGAGCCGATAGGCGGCGGCGTACTGCTCCAGGGTAATCGTGTCCGTCACGTGTAGATCATCTACCAGAGCGTGGATGAGACGGTCGTCGAGTTCATTCGTGAGGGCCGACAGGTTAACCACGTCGGCCAGGACGGCCACGGCTCGCTCCGGCAACACCCTGCGCACGCCGTCGTAGAAGCGTTGCAGGTCGGCGTCGCGCTGGCTGAAGTCGCGCGGGCCGTAGACGTCGGTCAGGAAGAACTGCGCTGCCGGGCCAAAGCGCGGGCTGGCCAGCAGGTCGGCGTGCGTCCGCGCCAGTCGCTGCGACTGGAAGCGTCGCAGCAAGGCTATCTCCGGCGTAAGCTCGCGCGCTTCGACGACGCGCCGGTGACCGGGGCGCGCCTGGGCCAGGTGCGTGACGAGGCGCGCGGCGTCGCCGGCGGTGGGGACGGGTGGTTCATGCGGACGAGTCGAGTCGGGCGTCATAGGCTCCTGGCGCAGGCGGTCGAGTACGGGATGGAGGCGATCGATGCTACAACCTATTATGGTCCAGAATGGCCCATTTTGCCACTTGACACCAGGCTGATACTTCGATAACATTCTAATTAGATGAAAAACTAATTAGAGAGGTATCGAAATGGCGACCGTGCCGCGGGAAGCGATGAGCGATGAGCAGTTCAACCGTCTGCTCCAATTCTTTCAGGTGTTCAGCAACGAAAGCCGGTTGCGTCTCATCGGCCATCTGGCCAACGGCGAGCGCAGCGTGGGCGAACTGGCTCAGTTGTTGGGGCTGAAGGAGCCGACTGTATCGCACCATCTGGCCGAGTTGAAGGGGTTGGGGTTGGTGGACGTGCGGGCCGAGGGCACGACGCGCATCTACCAGCTCAACGCCAAAGCCCTGGAGAGCATCAGCAAGGACATCTTTGCCCGGCCGAACCTGGCGGCGCTGGTACCCCAAAGTGAGCTCAGCGAAGAGGAGAGGCTGTTACGCGCCTGGGTCAAGGACGGCCGCATCGTGCACATTCCGGCTCAGGAGAAGAAGAAGCAGATCGTCATCCGCTGGCTGGCGGGGCAGATCGATCCCGAGCGGCGCTGGACAGAGCGCGAATTCAGCGAGTGGTTGGCCCACTACAACGAGGATTACGCCACCTTGCGGCGCTATCTCGTCGAGGCCGGCTACATGGCCCGCGAAAACGGCATCTACTGGCGCACGCCGGAGAATGACCCGGCGGGTTAGCCTCATGCTATAATGTGAGTTAAGCAGAAGAGAAACCACAGATTGCGCAGATTTCACAGATTATGCCCTGAGAAATCTGTGGAATCTGCCAAATCTGTGGTTCCTTAGAAGACGCTACCATCGCCGGCGACCCTGTCCTGCCCGGCTTCAGCCTCGATCTCGGCCCGGTCGGGGAGCCAGAACGGTAGGGACGAACGACGAACTACAAATGCAGAGCGCGACCAACGACTGACCTACTGACTCGCTGACCACTAACCACTAACTCCCATGCACGACCTCCTCATCCGCAACGGCACCATCTACGACGGCAACGGCGGCGCACCCTTTGTGAGCGACCTGGCCATCAGCGGCGACACCATTACCGACATCGGGTCGATAGACGGCCGCGCCCGGCAGACCATTGACGCGGGCGGGCTGGCCGTCGCGCCGGGCTTCATCAACATGATGTGTTGGGCCAACGCCTCGCTCATCCACGACGGCCGCTCCCAGTCCGACATCCGCCAGGGCGTCACGCTGGAGATTCTGGGCGAAGGCTGGTCGATGGGGCCGGTCAACGACTCGTTGAAGGCGTACATGGTGGAGCGGCAGGGCGATATCCGCTACGACATCGAATGGACGACGCTGCGCGAATACCTGGAGTACCTCGTCCGGCGCGGTGTGTCGTGCAACGTGGCCTCATTCGTCGGCGCGGGTGGGGTGCGGGCCAACGTGCTGGGCTTCGCCGACCGGCGGCCGAACGGCGAGGAGTTGGCGCGCATGGAGGCGCTGGTGCGGCAGGCGATGGCCGAGGGCGCCGTCGGCCTGTCGGCGGCGCTCATCTACGCTCCCGACAGCTACGCCGACACAACCGAACTCATCGCCCTGGCTCGCGCCGCGGCCGAGTACGACGGCCTCTTCGCCGCCCATTTGCGCAGCGAGGGGGAGACGTTTCTGGAAGCGCTGGACGAGTTCCTGACCATCGTCCGCGAGGCGGGCATCCGCGGCGAAATCTACCACCTGAAGGCCAGCGGGCGGGGCAACTGGCCCAAGCTGGAGCGGGTGATCGCCCGGGTGGAGGCGGAGCGGGCGGCGGGGCTGCCGGTCACGGCCGATATGTACACCTATCACGCCAGTTCCACCGGGTTGGACGCGATGATGCCCGGCTGGGTGCAGGAGGGGGGGCACCGGGCGTGGGTCGAGCGGCTGCGCGACCCGGCGGTGCGCGAGCGACTGCGGCGCGAGATCGCCCTGCCCAGCGCCGACTGGGAGAACAGCTATCATGAGGCGGGCGACGCCGGCAAGGTGCTGTGCGTCAGCTTCAAGAACGACGCCCTCAAACCCCTGACCGGCAAATCGCTGGCCGAGATCGCCGCGCTGCGCGGGGCTGACCCGATTGACACAGCCATGGATCTGGTCATCGAAGACGACAGCCGTGTGGGCTGCGTCTACTTCACCATGAGCGAAGAGAACGTGCGGCGACAGATCGGTTTGCCGTGGGTCAGCTTCTGCTCCGACTCGGCCTCGCTGGCCCCGGAGGGCGTCTTCCTGCGCTCCAACCCCCACCCGCGGGCCTACGGCAGCTTCGCCCGGCTGCTGGGCAAGTACACGCGCGACGAGGGTCTGATCACGCTCCCGGAGGCGGTGCGGCGGCTGGCGGCGCTGCCGGCCGACAACCTGAAGCTCGACCGGCGCGGCCGCCTGCTGCCCGGCCACTATGCCGACGTGGTGCTCTTCGACCCGGCGACGATTCAGGATCACGCCACGTTCGACCAGCCGCACCAGTACGCCACCGGTGTGCGCGACTTGTTGGTCAACGGCGTGGCCGTGCTGCGCGACGGGGAGCACACAGGAGCCACGCCGGGGCGGGTGGTCGATGGGCCGGGCCGGCAATCGGGACGTTAGGCGCGCCTAGAAGAAGGCGCTCAGCCCACGATAGAGGAAGAACAGGCCGAACACCAGCGACACGACCATGACGATGCGGGCGTTGTGCCGCTGTAGCCAGCCGCCGAAGGAGCTTAGCCAACCGGCGGCCTGTTTGGGCAGCAGCAGCCGGATGAGGATGGGCAGAAGCAGCAGCGACTGGGCCAGCAGGATGTAGAGCAGGAAGGCGGTGATGGACGACGAGCGTCCTAGCTGCGCCTCGCTGATGGTGCTGATGGCCCCCAGCGTAAAGACCCACAGCTTGGCGGCGATGAGGATGAAGCCCGCGCCGAAGAGGAAGGCCCGCGCCGGGGCGATGCCGTCGAGCATCGTCAGCCACTTGGGCGGGGGCGCGTCGGGGTCGGGGTCGTCGGCCCACTTCTTGTAGGCCGTGGTCAGCAGAAAGATGCCCAGCGCGACGAGCAGACCCGCCTTGAACGCGCCGGAGTTGGCCGCGTCGGCCGGTTCGCCGCTGCCGCCGTTCCGAACCAGTCCGAACAGAACGCCCTGCGCCAACCGCGCCAGGGTCATGCCGGTGACGAAGAGGATGGCCTTTAGCGGGCCCTGCCTTTCGCTCGTCAGCAGCAGGATGACGACGATGATCTGGACGGGGACGAGTGCGCCGCCGAGGATATAGGGGAGCAATGAGGTGATGATGGCGTCCATGCTGGTTGCTTCCTGTTGTTCGCGTGCCCGGGCCGAGTTGGCGTGCGCCGTGTCCTTGGCCCCTGTCTCTTATACACATCTCCGAGCCCACGAGACCGTACTAGATCTCGTATGCCGTCTTCTGCTTGAACAAAAAAAA
>CALLZA010000491.1 GCA_937858165.1 uncultured Ardenticatenia bacterium | reverse complement strand
TTGATATCGTGATGGTTATGTATCTTGTTATAGTTGTTTTTGTTTTTGCAAGCAGAAGGCGGCATAGGAGATCTAGTACGGTCTCGTGGGCTCGGAGATGTGTATAAGAGACAGGGACATGAACTCGGCGGGCGTCATGGTCGTCGCGGATACGTCGATCGAGCACGGCGGCAACTACGTCGTCGGGGCCAACGAGGAACCGTACCACTTCACCGGGGCCAACTTCGGCCGCGACTTCACCGTCAGCAAGCTGGCCGACATCGCCGAAGCCGCCACCGGCCACCGCTGCGCCGTCTGCGGCGGGCGGCTGGAGGCCAAGAAGGCCATCGAAGTCGGCCACTGCTTCAAGCTGGGCACGCGCTACAGCGCCGCCGTCAATGCCACCTACCTGGATGAGAACGGCCAGCCGCAACTGATCTACATGGGCAGCTACGGCATCGGCCTCGACCGGCTGATGGCCGTGGCCGTCGAATTGCACCACGACAAGGACGGCATCGTCTGGCCCGACAGCATCGCCCCCTATCGGGTGCATCTGGTTCACGTCGGCAAGGAGGGCGACGGCACGAAGGCTAGAGCCGAGGCGCTCTATTCCAAGCTGACGGCCGCCGGCGTCGAAGTGCTCTACGACGACCGCGACGGGTTGGGCGCGGGGGTCAAGTTCAAGGACGCCGACCTCATTGGCATCCCCTGGCGCGTCACCGTGTCGGTCCGCAGCCTGGAGGCGGGCGGGGTTGAGGTGAAACGGCGTAACGAGAGCGAGCGGCGGGTGGTGGCGGTTGATGAGCTGACCGGTCTACTAAACGGGTAGAGACGCTCGCGCAAAGACGCCAAAAAGAGCCTCTCTTAACCATCGTTGCCGTTGCGGCCCGCCATGTGCGGGCCGCTTTTATTTTCGCGGCGCGGGCAGAGCAACCCGCGTCACACCGGGAAACTGTCCCGTCCCCAACCGGGCACACTTCCCGACCGCTGACGGACGCCCGCCTCATGACAGCCCGATTGCCCGCAGTCTATACTGTGCTCATTGTCGAATACTTATCACGTTCCGCCCGCATCGCCCCCACGAGTCAGGAGTGACATCATGAATACCGCCTCAAGTCAATTCGTCGGCTGGACGGCGCTTATCGGCGGCGCGATGAGCGTCGTCAGCTTCGTCGCGCTCATCCTGCTGTTCGTCGTCGGCGAGCCGTTTGGCACGCTGAATGACCTGCTCACCATTCCCACGGCGTTGCTGATGGCCCCGCTCATCGTCGCGCTCTATCGCATCAACGCCACCGATCGCCCTGCGCTGAGTCTGCTGGCGCTGGTGATCGGGCTGGCTGGTTTCGTCGCCGCGGCCGTTGGCGGCGGGCTGCTGGTGCTCGGCCGCATCAGCTTCGAGCAATCGCTGCTGCCGGGCATCGGCGGCTTCGGGTTAATCGGACTGTGGGCGCTGTTGAATTCGGCGCTGGGGCTGGCGAACGACCGCCTGCCGTCCGGTCTGGCCTGGCTGGGGCTGGCTCTGGGCCTGATGCCCACGTTGACCCTCGTGATGACGCTTCGGGCCGACCGCGTAGCGGCGGTTCTGGCCAGCATGGGCAACGCGACGGCCGGATTTCAGGCCGGCCCGCTCGTGTATGTACTCCTGGCGCTCGGCTTCATCAGTTACGCCGGGCTGCCGATGTGGTTCATCCTCATGGGCCGTTTGTTCTTGTCCGATCGCCTGGGCGGGATCGCGTCGGTCGTAGCGAGTTGACTTATGAACGCCAACCCTAAGGATCAGGTAGCGCAAATGTTCCTGTCCGTCGCTGATCGCCAAGTCGTCCGGGCTGTCTGTGGGGCCGACGGCAGCTGGCAGGTTGAGCCTACTTTGACCGGCTTGACCGTAACGACGATTGCGTCTGATCCCACCGATTCAAGGACGCTATATGCCGGAACCCAAACGGACGGCATCTATCGCTCCACAGATCAGGGGCAGACGTGGCAGCCGTGGGGTCTGGCCGGCCAGGCGGTCAAATCGATCGCCGCCAGCCCCCATGCCCGCGATACCCTGTACGCCGGTGTCAAGCCGGCGGCGCTCTTTAAGTCCGTCGATGGCGGGCGGAGTTGGAGCGAGCTGACCGGCTTCCGCCACATACCCAACCGCTGGTGGTGGTTTTCGCCGGCTGAGGCTCCGTTCAGGGCCTATGTGAACGCGATTGCCGTCTCGCCGACAGAGCCGGACGTTGTCCTGGCGGGGATCGAGTTCGGCGCGGTTGTCCGCTCGGCCGACGGCGGGCGCACGTGGTCGAGCCATCGGCATGGGGCCATTCGCGATTGTCACGCCCTCCAGTTTCACCCCGGCGTAGGGCGGTGGGCCTACGAAGCCGGCGGGACGGGCGGGGGCGCGGCCGTCATTCGGGATGGCGGCCAGACATGGAACCAGCCGCGCGGCGGTTTGGCCAAGCACTACGGCGTGGCCTGCGCCGCCGACCCGCTGCAGCCGGAAGTGTGGTACGTCGCCCTTGCCCCAAGCCCGGGCAAGGCGTATGGACGGTCGCCCGAAGCTTACCTCTATCGCACATCGGGCGGAGCCGACTGGCAGCCCATCGGCTGGGAATCACACCCGATGAGCGAGTTTCCCCAGGCGTTGGCGACTGTTCCGGGCGCGGCCGGCCACCTCTATGCCGGCACGACACACGGCCACATCTGGCATTCGAGCGACTATGGAGACAGCTGGCGTAAGCTTCCTCTCCACATGGGAAGTATTGGTTCATCGTTGCTGGTATGGTGAGCTAAGGAGAACAGACGCATGAAGCGTTTTCGGATGGTCTACGCGGTCATGGCCTGGCTTTTCGTGGTCGGCGTGGCGGTGCAGGTCTTCTTCGCCGGGATGGCGGTTGTGGCCCGACAGTGGCCGTGGTCGAACCACATCAATCTAGGCCACGCGCTGGCCGGGCCGCTGCTGATCATGCTGGTGATGATGTACCTGGGCAAGCTGCCCGGCCGCATGAAGCGGCTGACGTGGTTGTTGTTCGCTATCTACATCGTACAGGCCGATGTGCTCATCTTCATGCGCGCTGTGGCCCCGGCCCTGTCGGCGCTCCATCCGGTGCTGGCCCTGGCCGACTTCGCCCTGGGGCTGGCGCTGGCCCGCCAGGCGACGGCAGTAGTGCGTTCCGGCGTAGGGCCGCTGTCGCCACAAATACAGCCCCAAGGTAGTCACGGTGACTGAGCCAGGCATGCCGCCGGGCTACAATGGCCGGTATTGTCACGTAGTGTGGCTTTATACCCTTAGCTGAGCGGAGGAATGATGAAGAGATTGCTCAAGTGGTTGGGGTTTCTGGCCCTCGGGTTGGTCGGTCTTGTAGCAGTGGCCTGGCTGGCGGTCTACGTCATCAGTGAGCGACGCATCGCCCGTACCTATGACGTGGCCGACGTGGCGCTGACTGTGCCGACGGACGCGGCCGCCTGGGAAGAGGGCCGCCGGCTGGTGACGATTCGCGGCTGCACCGATTGCCACGCCGCCGACCTGGGCGGCAAACAGCTCCTGGATGATCCCATGCTGGGCGCCATCCATACAGCCAACCTGACGCCGGGCGAGGGCAGCGCCACTCGTGACTTCACCGCCGAAGATTGGGCGCGGGCCATTCGGCATGGCGTGGGGCCAGACGGCCGCAGTCTGTTGATCATGCCCAGCTACGAGTACGCCAACCTGAGCGACGAGCAAGTCGGCCAGATGGTTGCTTATCTACAGGCGCTGACGCCGGTCGATCGGATTCCGGTCGAGGCCGAACTGCGCCCATTGGGGCGGATATTGTTCCTGGCCAACCAACTACCGCTGATGCCGGCGGAGCTGGTTGACCATACCGTCGTCGCCCCGGCGACCGTGCCCGCGGCGGCTTCGGTCGACTACGGTCGGTACATGGCCAGTAGCTGCACGGGGTGCCACGGCGTTAACCTGGCCGGCGGCCCCACGCCGGGGAGCGCCCCTGACGCCATACCGGCTTCGAACCTGACGCCCAGCGGCCATTTGAGCGCCTGGACGGTGGACGGCTTCAAGACCGCCCTGCGCACCGGCGTCACGCCGGAGGGGCGAGAACTGGACCAGTTGGTCATGCCCTGGACGCTCACGCGGGAGATGACCGACGTAGAGCTGGAAGCGATCTGGCTTTATCTCAACAGCTTGCCGCCGGCCGAGCCGTCTGGCTGACGCGACCGGCCGCTGCGGGAGAGTGATATGAGGACTCCGCTCATTACGGTTCTTACCTTTGTCGTTGTTTTCGACGCCCTGGGCTGGGGGCTGAGCGTCCCCCTGGTACTCAAGTACGCGCTCACACATCGCAGCCTGCCGACGCTAGGGCGCATACGGCTGTTGAGCGGCCCCCTAGAGGCGCTGGGCGTTGAAACGGTGGTGGCGGCGGGGCTGGTCTTTGTCGTCGTCAGCGGCCTCAAGCTGCTGGCGGCGTACTGGCTCTGGTATGCGCGGGCCGACGGGGCCGTTCTGGCGCTGATCCTGCTCGGTCTCAGCGCGATCTTCTGGTACGCGTTCGAACTGCCCTTTGGCCCGCTCGGTGGAGTGGTTCAGATCATTCTGCTGGCGCTCGCTTGGGGCAGCCTCGCCTAGGAAACGAGAGGTGTGGTCTATGTATTCCTGGCTGGTTTACATTCACGTGCTGGCGACGTTCGCCTTTCTGCTGGCGCATGGTGTGAGCAGCGTTGTCGCTCTACGCCTGCGCCGCCAGCGCGACCCGGCCCTGGCGCGGGCCTGGCTGCAACTCAACGCCAGTGGTGGCTTCGTGGCCGTGTTCTATGGCTCGCTGCTCCTGCTGCTCATCACCGGTATCATCTCCGGCTTCATGGGCGACTGGTGGGGCCAGGGGTGGATCTGGCTGTCGCTGGCCCTGCTCATCGGCATCATTGTCGGCATGTTCTTCATCGGCACGCGCCGCTATAGCCGGCTGCGGCAAGCGCTGGGCATGCCCTGGTTCGACGGCCGCAAGGAGCACCCGGCCGGCGAACCCGCGTCAATCGAGGAGATCCATGCGCTGCTGGCCGACTCCCCGGCGCTGGCGCTGACGGTCATCGGCTTCGGTGGCATCGCCATCATTCTGTGGCTGATGATGTTCAAGCCGTTCTGATCACTGCCGCCAAGCAGTGCTATAATGGCTACAGATCATGAGCGAAACTGAACAACTCATGCGGTTTCCCGTTCCCGAGGCGGCGACCCCGGCCGGCGTGGTTGATCCATTCGCCCGTCTGGCGCGCCCTGTGCGCCTGTGGGCGGCCGCTGTTTGCGGGCTGACGCTGTTGAATCTGGCGCTGGCCCTCTGGTATGTGGCCCGCACGGGCGACTTCAGGACGTTCTTTTCGCACCAGCTGCTGAGCCCGCTCCTGGCCATCCTGTACGCCTGCCTCGGTGTCGTGATCAGCGCGCGCCGCCCCCGGAACCCTATCGGTTGGCTCTTTCTCATTGCCGCCTCGTCCTATGTTCTCAGCGCCTGGGCGGCCGGCGCGGAGCTGTACTCGACCTTTTTGCCGGCCCCTCTAGCGCCCTTGCTCCTCGATCTGGCGTACTGGCTGAATAATTGGGTCTGGCTGCCGGCGCAGATCCTGCCGGTCACGTTCGTCTTCCTGCTCTTTCCCGATGGTCACTTGCCGTCGCCCCGCTGGCGGCCGATCGGCTGGGCCGCCGGGCTGGGGCTGGCCCTGCTGATGCTGGGTCTGGCCGCCCATCCCGGCCCTGTGTCCGATTGGGGAACCCGCGCCAACCCCTTCGGCGTCGCGGGCACAGAGGCTGTTCTGAACGGGGTGATCAATGTCGGCGCTGCGGGCCTCATGGTCGGCGCGCTCGGCTCCATGCTGGCCATCGTCGTGCGCTTCCGGAGATCGCGCGGCCTCGAGCGCGCCCAGATGAAATGGCTGGTCTATGCCGCGGCCGTTGTTCTGCTCATCGGCGTCTTCGTGACGCCGATGTGGCTCTTCGTGGGCCTGTCCGACGACGTGGCCATGGAACTGAGCATTGTGCTGACCAGTCTGATGACGCTGGGTATCGCCGTGGCGGTGACCTTGGCTGTCGTGCGCTACCGGCTGTACGACATCGACATCATCATCAATCGCACGTTGGTCTATGGCGTCATGACGGGCGTGGTGTTGCTGATCTACTGGTTGGTGGTGAGTGGGGCGGGCGTCTTGTTCGGGTCGCAAGGTAACTGGCTGCCGGCGCTGTTGGCGACGGGCCTGGTCGCCGTCCTTTTCCAGCCACTCCATGCCCGTTTGCAGCGTGGTGTCAACCGCCTTCTCTATGGCCAACGCGATGAACCGCTCGCAGCGCTAGCCCAGTTGGGGCAACGGCTGGAACAGACGTTGACGCCCGACTCCATCTACCCCACAATCGTCGAGACCGTGGCCCAGGTGGTGCGGTTGCCCTACGTCGCCTTGCAGGTGCGCCGGGGCGAACGCTTCGTGACGGTTGAGGCCCACGGTCGCTCGGTAGCCGAGCCGATGACGTTGTCGCTGACCAACCAGGGTGAGGTCGTCGGCCGCCTGTTGGTCGCGCCACGGAGTGGCGACGAGGGTTTCTCGGAGGCGGATCAGCAGTTGTTACAGGGCATCGCCCGACAGGCGGGTGCGGCTGTGTATGGCGCGAAGCTGACGGCCGACTTGCAGCGTTCGCGGCAGCAACTGGTGACCGGTCGCGAAGAGGAGCGTCGCCGCTTGCGCCGCGACCTGCACGACGGGCTTGGCCCTTCGCTGGCGTCGCTGCTCTTGCAGGCACGGGTGTTGCAACGGCTCATTCCGTCCGACCCGGCGGCGGCCGAGCGCCTGGCGGGCGAGATGCAGGGCGATATTCGCGCCACCATTGACGACATCCGGCGCGTGGTTCACGAGCTACGGCCGCCGGCGCTGGACGATCTGGGACTCGTTCCGGCCATCAATGTCCTGGCAGCCAAGATTGGGCGAACGGACGGGCGCGTCGGCGAAGCTGCCGCCGGCTTGCGCGTCGCCGTAGACGCGCCCCACGATCTGCCGCCGCTGCCGGCGGCGGTCGAAGTCGCGGCCTATCGCATCGTCCAGGAGGCGCTGACCAACGTCGTGCACCACGCCCAGGCGCGCTGCGCTGTCGTTCGCCTGTGGCTCGACGGCGCGCTGCACATTGAAGTGGCGGACGACGGCGTCGGCTTCGCGGCGGGTCGTGTGGGCGGGCTGGGGCTGCACTCCATGCGCGAGCGGGCCGCCGAGTTAGGCGGAACGTTTAGCGTGGCCGCCGCGGCCGAGGGCGGTACCGTCGTTCGCGCTGCGCTGCCCGTCGAAGGAGTCTAGAACGATGTCGCCCACCCACGTGCTGATCCTGTCTCTTATACACATCTGACGCTGCCGACGAGCGATCTAGTGTAGATCTCGGTGGTCGCCGTATCATTAAAAAAACAAAGGAAGGCAAACGCTATCAGCAGCACAGTATCAAAGACAAAAGCGAGAGGAGACGTGTGACCACATGTACACACAAAACG
>CALLZA010000490.1 GCA_937858165.1 uncultured Ardenticatenia bacterium | reverse complement strand
TCAGGAGTGGTGCTGTTGTTTATGTTTTTTTTTTGCAAGCAGAAGACGGCATACGAGATCTAGTACGGTCTCGTGGGCTCGGAGATGTGTATAAGAGACAGCAGCCGCACCCAGGCCGCGCTCTACGCCGTGCGCACGGGGTTGGTGACGCTGGATGAAGCCGCAACCTGAGCAATTAGGAATTAGGAATTAGGAATGAAGAGCGCTCTCTGAATTCCTAATTCCTAATTCGTAATTCCTTATTAAAGCGCCTCGCGCTTTCGTGCCTGCAACGCCGCCGCCTCGGCCCGCACCCGTTCGGCCCGCGCCCCGTGGAGCCTGTAGCCGCCCAGCAGCACGAACGCCGCCACCAGGGCCAGCGCCGTGAAGCCACCGGTCAGCAGCCGCAGGCCAAACAGGGCCGAAGCGGGTTGCTCCGGGAAGAGGATGCCGGCCGTCGGGTTGACGTAGCCGGTGGCGGTGAAGACGATGGCCGTCAGGATGCCCTGGATGACGAAGGCGAAGCGGATGACCAGCCCGTTCATGCCGAAGAACATCCCTTCGCGGCGCGCGCCGGTCTGCAGTTCGTCTTCGTCGGTAATGTCGGCCACCAGCGGGTTGGTCAACATGAGCAGCCCGGCCAGGCTGAGGCCGAAGAGGGTTGTGCCGATGAGGCCGGCCTGGAAGGTGGACGGGAAGAAGAAGTAGACGGCCGTGGCCGCGCCGGTGAGGCAGGCGAAGCGCAGCGCTCGATAGGCCCCGAAGCGCCGCGCCAGCGCCCACCACACCGCCATGGCCGGCAGCGCCGCCAGGAACGCCGCCGCCAGCAGCACCGAGTTCTGTAGGTCGGCGTCGAGTGTCAGGCCAAAGAGCGTCGTCGGCCCCTGGATGTCCAGCACGTACTTGGCATAGAACGGGATGGCCGCCGACAGTCCCAGAAAGACGTACTGGATCATCAGGTTCGCGCCCAGGAAGGCCAGAAAGTCGCGGTTACGCAGCGTCAGGCGCACCGATGCCATGAACGGCGGCGACGGCTCGGCGGCAAACTCCGGCCGTTCGCGGCTGCCGAGCAGGCCGAGAAGAAGGGAGACGGCCGTGACGGCGCTGAGCAGCAGGGCCATGTTGCCACGGTCGCTCCAGTTGGCCCCGGCCAGCAGGGGCGGCAGGGCTACGCCGACCAGCAAGCCGAAGATGGAGAACACCTCGCGCCCGGCGGAGAGGCCGGCGCGCTCGCTTTCGTGGCTGGTCATCTCCGGGAAGAGGGCCGTCCAGTTCATGACGAAGATCGTCCAGCAGAAGTCGAACAGCAGGACGATGAGCAGGAAGTAGAACAGCAGGCCAACCTCGGACAGGGCCGGGGGATTGCCGCCACCGAACGGGAACCAGAGCAGGTAGAACGTGATGACCAGCGGCACGAGCGAGCCGGCCATCCATGGCACGCGGCGGCCCCACCGGGTGCGCGTGCGGTCGGACCAGTAGCCCGACAGCGGGTCGTTGACCGCGTTCCAGACGCCATAGACTGCCCACACCAGCCCGATCCACGCCGCGCGCACACCCAGGGTGTCGATGTAGAGGAACTGAATGTAGGCCGAGAACGCCTGGTAGGACAGGGCTACGCCGAGGGAACCGGCGGCGTAGAGTAGGCGGTGCCGGGTGGTAATGAGCGTAGCGGTTGGCGGCATAGAGGACTCTCCTGTACGAAACATGAGCGCGGATTCTAGCCGAGATCGGGCCGCGGGCAATCTCGTGGTAAAATAGACACCATGACCCACTACCCCTATCTCATCATTGGCGGCGGCATGACCGGCGCGGCGGCGGCCAACGGTATTCGGGAACGCGACGACGCCCGCGTCATCGGTCTCATCTCGGCCGAGCCGGAGCCACCCTATGACCGGCCGCCGTTGTCGAAGAAGCTGTGGGACGGCCAGAAGCGGGTGGATGAGATTTATGTCAAACTGCCCGGGAATGTGCAGCCATACTTCGGCCGTCGTGTGGTGGCCCTCGACCCGGCGGCGCGGGCGGTGACGCTCGACGATGGCGCGAGCCATACGTATGGTCGGCTGCTCCTGGCCACCGGCGGCGACCCGCGGCGGCTGCCCTTCGGCGGCGAACACGTCAACTACTACCGTACCCTAGCCGACTATCGCGACCTGCACGCGGACGTTGAGAGGGGGGCGCGCTTCATCGTCATTGGCGGCGGCTTCATCGGCTCGGAGGTGGCGGCGTCGCTGCGCAAGCAGGGCAACGCGGTGACGCTCATCATGCCGGAGGCGGGCATCAGCGACCGTGTCTTTCCAGCCAAAATGGCTGCCCATCTGGTTGACGTGTACCGCGAGCACGGTATTGAGGTGCTGGCCGAGTCGAGGGTGACCGACATCGCCGCCGACGCGAGCGGGGCAACGGTGACGCTGGGCGACGGGCGGCGGCTGGCGGCCGACCGTATCGTGGCCGGCATCGGTATTGTGCCCGACGTGGCCCTGGCTCGCGCCGCCGTGTTGGCCGTGGAGAACGGCATTCTGGTCGACGAGCATCTTCAAACGACAACGGCCGACATCTACGCCGCGGGCGATGTGGCCAACTACCCCGACGCCATACTGGGGATGCGCCGCCGCGTGGAGCACGCCGACGCGGCGCGGGCGATGGGCCGGGCGGCGGGGCGCAACATGACCGGCGCGGGCGAACCGTATCGCTATCTGCCCATGTTCTACTCCGACCTGTTCGAACTTAGCTACGAAGCGGTGGGACAGTGTGACAGCCGGTTGGCGATCGTGGAGGATTGGCAGGAGGTGTTCAAGAAGGGCGTGCTGTACTATGTGCAGGACGGGCGCGTGCGTGGGGTGATGTTGGTCGATGTCTGGGAGAAGGTGGACGAGGCGCGGGCGCTGATCGAGGCGGGGGATGAGGTTGATCCGGCGTCGTTGCCGGGTCGCATTCGCGGCGCATAACCGGGGCAAACCCATCTATAGTTGAGAGGCGAAGGCTATGCTGTCTGACCAGCGCATTACCCTCCGCGCCATCGAGCGCGACGACATTCCCACCATCCACGCCATCAACAACGACGTGGCAGTTGAGTTGGCCGGCGGCGGCGACCCGCCATGGCCGCAGTCGTTAGCCCGCGCCTTCGCCGACTTCGACCGGGGCGCGGCCGAGGGCGGGCGCGCCGGCAACACCCAGGGCGTCAACTTCGCCATTGAGGCCGACGGTAAACTCATCGGCTTTTGCGGCCTGAACCACCGCGATCCGTTTGCCCAGACGGCCGAACTGGGGATCACCATCGGCGACAAGGCGTACTGGGGGCGGGGCTATGGCCGCGAGGCGGTCGGGCTGCTGGTCGAGTATGGCTTCACCAAGCTCAATCTGCGGCGCGTCTACCTGCGCGTCCACGCCCGCAACGAGCGGGCCATCCGTGCCTACCGCGCCTGCGGCTTTGTGGAGGAGGGGCGGCTGCGCCAGCACGTCTGGAGTGATGGGGCATACGATGATTTGCTCTACATGGCTATCTTGCGCAAGTAGCGAAAGCTGAGCGCCACCCCCAACCCGAACGGTAGCGCGAAGACCAGCAGGCAGAGCCAGGCATAGGCGTCCACGCTGAGGCCGGGCACGAAGAACAGGGCCACCGCGCCGCCCGCGGTGATGATCCCCGTCGCTAACATCCACCGCGCCATGTAGCGGTTGACCTTGTACCACAGTTCAGCATTGTAGAGCGTGCTGGGCACGCGAAAGCCGTACCAGCCGTTGGGCGGAATCTTGTCCAGCAGTAACGGCACGGACAGCCCAGCCAGCAGCAGCCCGAAGATGACGTACATGGCCAGCAGGGACGTCATGACTCGCGCTCGGCGCTTTGCTCCAGCACGCGGTCGAGAAAGTGGGCGATGGCCGGATAGGCGACGCGCTTGTTCTTCAGCAGCTTGACGCCGTGCCCCTCGTCGTCGAAGACCAGCAACTCGGCCGGTCGCCCCAGTGCCGCCAGCCGCGCCACCAGCTGTTCGGCCTCGCTCAGCGGTACGCGCGGATCGTTGGCCCCGTGGATGACCAGCAGCGGTGCAGTCATGCGCTCGACGTAGTTGATGGGCGAAACGCGCTCCAGCAACGCGCGCTCTTCGACCAGCCGGCCATACTCCGACTCGCGGTGCTGCCGCCGGTACTCGCTGGTGTTTTCCAGAAAGGTCACGAAGTTGGCGATACCGACGATGTCGACCCCGGCGGCCCATAACTCCGGATGGAAGGCCAGCGCGGCCAGCACCATGTAGCCGCCATAGCTGCCGCCCAGCACGGCAATTCGGCCGCCGTCGAACTCCGGCTGCGTCCGCAGCCAGTGGGCGGCGTGAGCCAGGTCGGCCACGCTATCGAGCCGCTTTTCCACGTCATCGAGGTGGCTGTAGGCGTTGCCGTAGCCGGTAGAGCCGCGCACGTTGGGGGCCAGCACGGCGTAGCCGCGGTTGACCAGGTATTGCGCCAGGAAGTCGAACCACGGCCGCGCCTGCCACTCCGGCCCGCCGTGGACGATGACCACGACCGGCGTCGGCTCCTGCCCGGCGCGCGGGCGATAGAGCCAGGCGGGAATCGGCCGGTTGTCGAACGTCGGATAGCCCACCAGTTCGGCGTCGACGAACGCCTCGGTCGGGATGCCGCCGTGGGTCATGTGGGTCAGCGCCCGGACGCCCTGGCCCATCGCCGCCCAATCCCAGACGTAGACGTTGCTGCTGCTGCGCGGCGTTGTGTAGGAGAAGGCCAGCGCCGAGGTGTCGGGGCTGAAGGCGAGGCGCTCGTCGTAGACGCCCAGCACGCCATCGGGCAGCGTGGGGCCGGGGCGGGCAATGCCGCGCGCCAGGTCAAGCAACTCGAGGCGGCTGTAACCGTCCTGATTGAGGCTGAAGGCGATGTAGCGGCCGTCGGCCGAGAGGGTGAAGTACTCCAGGTCGTAGAGCGGCCCGATGACCGTGTCCCACAGTCCATTCGCCAGGTCGAGGCGCATCAGGTTGGTGCGGTCGCTGTCCAGGTCGGTGACGACGTAGACGTAGCAGCCGTCGGGACTGTAGGTGGCGTACTGATAGCGGGCCGCGCGGTCAGCGGGGCTAAGGCGGCGCGCCCGGCCAGTGGTCAGGTCAAGTTCGAGCAGGTCGTGGGCGGCCGAGCGGCCGGCGCGGGTGAACAGCATACGCTCGGCCGTGGGGTGGGTCATGGCGCCGTCGAGGAAGCCCGGCTCGTCGCTCTGCCACAACAATCCGGCTGCCGCGCCGTCGAGCGGCTGGCGATAGAGACCGAAGTGGGCGGGGTGGTCGCGGTTGGCGGCGAAGAGGAGGGTGCGACCGTCGGCGGACCACTGGCCGGGGATGTGCATGACGCCGTCGTGGCCGGCGGTCAGGCAGGTTTCGATGCCGGCGGCCGGGTCGACCTGATAGAGGTGGGCGTTTTCATCGCCGCCGCGGTCGCGGGCGAAGAGGATGCGCTGGTCGCCGGGCGCGGGGGAGCAGCGCAGCCAAAGGACGCGGTCCTCGGCAAAGGTCAACTGCTCCGGCATGGGCACACTACTGCCGGGCGCACCCAGCGGCGCGCGCCACGCCTGCGGCACGCCAGTCAGGTCACTGATGAACGCCAGCCAGCGGCCGTCGCTGCTGAAGCTGGGCATGTAGGCTTGCTTGACGTTGAGGTAGCGGTCGATAGAGTACATTGTGTCAACCGAGGAATCCTTCAGTGGTATAGGCCGGGTTCGGATACTCATAGAACCCCCGCCCGCTCTTGACGCCCAGCCGCCCCTGATCGACGTAGCCCTTCAGCAGCGCGGCGTTTTGCTGTAGCCGCGGGTCGCCGGTCACTCCGGCCCAGTAGTCGGTGATGCGCCAGACGGTGTCGAGGCCGATGTCGTCGAGCCAGCCGCCCGGCCCGACGGGCATCTTCATAATGCCCATCCACGCCCGGTCAACGTCCTCGATGGTGGCCACGCCGCCGGCCACCAGCCCGATGGCCGCTGTGTTGAGGGCGTTGAACATGTCATTGAAGACGTAGCCGGAATGCTCCGTGTGCAGGACGATGGGAATCTGCCCGATGCGGCGGGCGAAGGCGGCCACGGTGGCCAGCGTCTCGGCCGACGTGCCCGCATGCCCCATCACGTCGGCCACGTTGGCCGTCCAGACCGGCAGGTGGAAGTGCAGGGCGCAGAAGCGGTCCGGCCGACCGGTGGCCGCGGCGAACATCGACGGTAGGAGGGTTGAGGTGTTGGTGGTGAACAGGGTGGCGGGCGGACAGAGGGTGTTGAGGTGGGCGAAAACCTGCCCCTTCACGGTTGGGTCTTCGTAGACCGACTCGCTGACCAGATCGACGCCGGCATAGTCGGGTTCAGCACTGGCGCGCAAGCGGTCGAGCGCGGCGCGGGCTTCCGCCTCGCTCAGCGCCCCCGCGCCGACTGCCCCGGCGGCGAAGCGCTCCACGGCCGCTGCCGCCCGGGCCAGCGCCGCCGGGTCGGCGTCAGTCAGGGTTACGTCAAAGCCGTGGGTGGCGCACTGCCAGGCGATTTGCCGGCCCATCGTGCCCGCGCCGACAACCAGGATGTGGCGGATGTGATCGGTGTTCATGGGGACTCCCTCGTTACTGTAGCCACTCCAGCCGGTGGGGCGCGTCGTTGGCGTCGAACTCGTCGCGCGTCAGGCCGAAGAGCAGTTCATCGTAGTAGCGCCCGTTGTAGAAGATCGTCTCGCGCCGGCGTCCCTCCTCGCGGAAGCCAAGGGACAGGTGCAAACGCATGGAGGCGATGTTGTTCTCGACACAGGCTGAGTTGCACTTGTGGTAGCGCCGCTCCAGGAAGGCGTAGCGCAGCAGGATGCGCGTCGCGTCGGTGGCGTAGCCGCGGCCACGGAACGGCAGCGTCACACGCACGCCAAAGCTGAAGTTGCCGTCCTTGCGGTTGCGGGTGTGGTACGACAGACCGCCAACGTTTTGGCCGTCGAAGTTTTCGATCGTGAACAGGATGAGGCCGTCCACGTCGCGGCAGTCGGCACGCTCGGCCAGCCGGGCGCGCATGGCGTCGGCGCTGGTCGGCAGTTCGACGCCCAGCTGCAGCATCTGCCGTCCGGGGCTGTCGAGCCGATCGCGCAACGCTTCCTCCGTGTCGTCGACCGACAAGGGGCGCAAGCGGGTGATCTGTCCTTGCCAGAAGTAGGATTTGTCGTCCACAATACACTCCTCCAGCAGAGCTTCGGCTAGAATTATCCCATTTGGTGGCACGGACAACAAATGAGCCGCCCAGGTACATAAGCATGAATGTGAGTGAAGTACTGGCGCTGTATGACCGCGAGCAGCGGCGCGAGATCTGTCTCTTATACACATCTGACGCTGCCGACGAGCGATCTAGTGTAGATCTCGGTGGTCGCCGTATCTTTAAAAAAACAAAAAACAAACAAAAAAAAAGAAAAAGAAAACAAAAAAAACGCAGTGACGAACAGTTCGGCAATAACAGGAGGAATCAGCGGAATAGAATAGTCGTAGAACAAGAGAAATG
>CALLZA010000489.1 GCA_937858165.1 uncultured Ardenticatenia bacterium | reverse complement strand
TATAAGAGAGATGGGCCATGGCGGTGGTGTTGCCGAGCAGCGGCTGGGGCCCGTCGGGCGCGGGCGGCGGCTCGGGCGGTACGATTGGGGCCGTGGCCACCTCGATGCCCGGCTGGCCGCCATCGGCACGCGCGAAGGCGCGGGCCAGCACCGGCGCGGCGGCGTCGGCGTCCACACGCACAGCGAAGCGGTCGGCGACGATGGCCCCCACCGGCCATAGGCTGGCCGGGAAGAGGCCGCGGCCGTGGTAGCTATGGAGGTTGGCGATGCGGTCTACCTGGCGGCCGAACACCTCCAGCACCAGCTCCGGCGGCGCGGTTGGGGCCTCGTCGGCCCGCCAGTAGAGTGTCAGCCAGACCACATCGCCCGGCCGCGCCGTTTCCGTCTCCACGTCGGCGGCCAGCAGCGACAGTCCTTGACCGCGTGGCGCTAACTCCGGCAAGACACGGGTCACATCGTCGGGCAGGGCGTCGATGAGTGGCGGCGGTTGGTAGGCGGGGCGAATGACCAGCAGCAGGCAGTAGACCGTCGTGGCCAGCGCCGCCAACACCACCAGCGGCGCCAGCCGCCGGTTAATCGACCCCAGCCAGCGTGGCATGCAACTGCCCCAGCCGCGCAACCCCCAGGCCAGCCCCAACGCCGCCGGCAGCGCGGCCGGGAAGAGCAGCCGCCCCTGGGCCGCCTCCGTGCGCATCATGAACGCCAGCAGGCCGGCGTAGACAAGGAGCGGCCAGGCGGCTAGTAAGATGGCCAGGAACCAGTCCGTGTGCAGGGGGGCAAGGGGGCGGGGGGGCAAGGGTGAAGACGTTCCACGCGGGGGAGCCGTTTCTCCCCTGCTCACCCGCTCCCCTGCTCCCCCGCGCTTCAAGAGTACACAACTCAGCCCACCCGCCACCGCCAACACCACCACCGCCAGCCACACCCAATAAACCCACTGCGGTGCGCGCAAATTGAACCAGCCAAAGACGCCCACAAGTGACACGAGCAACCCGTCGGTCTCGCCCAGCACTTGCGCCAGCGTGTAGCCGCGGTCGCCCCCGGCGATGGCGATGAACGGTGCGGTGGCCAGCCAGTCACCGTAGAGCGCCCAGTTGCGCCCCCACAGCGGCGCAGCCAGGGCCAGCGCCGGCAGCCCGACGCGCAGTGCCGTCGGCCAGAAGGCGCGCAGGCGGCCGTCGCGCAGCGCCAGCAGGAACAGAAAGCCCAGGCTGTAGAGCAGAAGCAGCAGGCCGGCGTTCTTGGTGAGGGCGGACAGGCCGATGGTCAGGCCGAGCAAGAGCTCACGCCAAGGACGCGAAGAGAGCCAATGACGCCCAGAAGGCTCATCGTTTTGCGCCCTTTGCCCCCTTGGCGTGAGCTCTTCCTTCTCTCGCCAGAGCCAAATCAATTGGTAGAGGGCCAGGCTGCACAGAAAGGTAATTAGCGCGTCGTTGGTGATGGAAGCGTGGATGAAGTTGAACTGCGGCAGGAAGGCCAGCAGCGCCGGGGCCATGATGACCCGCGTGCGGCTCGCCGGCCAGAGCACGCGGGCGCTACCGTAGACGGCCAGCAGCGTGCCCAACCCCAACAGCGTCGAGAAGACCCGCAGTACGTGGGCGGCCAATACGTGACCCGTCCACGGCCCCGCCTCGCCCGGCGGGTGAACCATGCGGTTGATGTTGGTCAGCGCCGAGGCGTCGCCAATCCAGGCGAACGGGTTGAGCCAGACGGCCGCCCGCGCGCCGGTGGTGTCGATGGGGGCGATGAGCGCCGCGCCGAGCAGGTAGTAGAGTGGTGGCTGGGCGGCTTCCTGCCCCAGCCACGCGTCGGGCGGCTCTGTGACGCGCGGCAGCCGGCCGGTCTGGGCGATGGACTCAGCGGTGAAGAAGTGCCAGTGCTCGTCGGGTGCCTCGAACAGCGGGTTCAGCGCGCCATAGGCCAACGTGATGACCAGATAGGCCAGCAACACGAGCAGTAGACGACGGTCGCGGATCATGGACTCACCTCGGCGGATTCGACCCGCACGCTGCCTTCTAGCGCCGTCTGACCGATGACCTGGTCGCCATCGAGCAGCGTCCAGCGCAGCCGATAGCGGCCGGGCGGCGTCTCAGGGCGAAAGTAGAGGCTGGTCACCTCGCGCAGCAGCGCGTCGGGAGCCACGCCGCCCAGCCAGGCCGCGCCGGGCCGCGCCTCCTGCGAGCGCAGCACTGCGCCGTCGCGGCCGATGACCTCCAGCCGGTAGCGCACGCGGCTCAGATCGACGCCCTGTGGCCCGACGCGCCAGAAGACGGTCAGCGGCAGGTTGTTGCCGGCCAGCACGTGGGCGTCCCAGGGCACGACGGTGGCCAGCTCCAGGCCATTGGGCCAGACCGCCGACGGCCGACCGCGGACCGCCGCCAACTCACCCTCGGCGAAGAGGGTCTCTGGCGACGCGGGCCAGGTGGTGGTGGGTTCGATGACGACTTCGCCCAGAACGGCCGGCGTCTCGCCCTCCGGCCCAACGGCCAGCGTGTACGCCCCTGTCTCTTATACACATCTCCGAGCCCACGAGACCGTACTAGATCTCGTATGCCGTCTTCTGCTTGAAAAAAAAAAACAAAAAGAGTAGATCTGCTACTGTACACCGATGACGAAGATAATAACCTTCGCCTGCTCTGACGCTCAAACACTCACACGTTAGGGACAAACATTATGAGAGACACCAGTGCAATCATATACGCAATAACACATGTCCGCACT
>CALLZA010000488.1 GCA_937858165.1 uncultured Ardenticatenia bacterium | reverse complement strand
CTTTTGTTTTCTCATATTGGAGTGTATCTCTCTTGTATAATTCTGTAGTTATGTCGCTAGCTCTGATTGGTTAGTGGTGGTTTCATGCTGATCGACCGTCGTATGTCGGTGTTGTTTTTTTTTTTAATGATACGGCGACCACCGAGATCTACACTAGATCGCTCGTCGGCAGCGTCAGATGTGTATAAGAGACAGACTCTGAGTCTGCCGTTTCGCCGCAGCCCTGCGAGGGGCGTCGCCCCTTGCGAAGGCTGGTTGGGCGAAAGGCCGTCGGGCAAGCCCAGATCGCTCTCCACGGCGTGAGATCCTTATGCGGCGAGCCTTCGCAAGGTTGGGCGTCTCGCGGCCAACCCTCGCAGGGGTTTGTGGACGTCACGGCGTTGGCGTGCGGCGACGTTATGTGACTCTGAGTGCGTCATTTGGCCGCAGCCCTGCGAGGGGGCGTCCGCCAGCAAGCGCCGCAGCTCCATCGCCTCAGCCAGGGCTACGGCTCCGGCTTGGCGGGAAACTCCTCGCCGGGCCGGGCGTCGCGCACCTGATCCATGATGGTCATGACCCCGGCCGGCCAGTTGATCGTCGCGACATCCCAAACCTGTCCATTGGTCATTTGCTGCGGTCCGAAGTCGAGCTGTTGGCCGCCTACCCAGACGCGCACGCGCGGGCTGCTCGGACCGCGCCCGTGGTCCGAGTAGTAGTGCACCTTGATCGTGAAGACGCCGTTGAACGCCTTCTGCAGCACGATGTTCTCGATGGTGCACCCGGTAATGCAGTCCACGTCCAGCGCCGGGTTGTCGTCGGAGACGCCCGCAACGCCCCAGTCGGGGTTGCGATTGCTATAGTAGCAGTCGTCGGGGCTTGTTCCATAGCTGCCCCCGGGCCGAATGAAGTGCAGGTCGAAGTCCGAGCCAAGCTGCGGCCACGTCAACTGCACGTGGATGTCCTTTTGGGCGGCCAGGCATTTCACCGTGGTGTAGCTGTCGCCCCCGCCGTACTCGTTGACCGCCGTCACCTGGATTGTGTTGTCGCCCGTAAAGACCGGCGCGCGCGTGTTGAATGTGAAGTTCGGCCGCGCGCCGCTCCAGGTCAGATCGAGCAGATTGTCGCCCGAGGGGCCTGTAATCACGGCATTGACCCGGCTGAGGTCGCTGTCGCTGGTGATCCGTCCTTGCAGATCCACCGTGCACTGCGCTACCGTGCCGCCGTTGGGCGACGTGATAGCCACCTCAGGCTCTGCGCACTGCCGTTCCTGGTCTTGGGCCGGATCGAAGTTGCTGGTCTCGTCTGGACCATTGAAGAAGCCGTTGCGGTTGATGTCCTCGCAACCGTCGCTGGAACCCGTGTTCCAGTAATTGTCGTTGTCCAGGTCGGTCTCCTTGCGGTCGCCGTCGCCGTCCCAGTCGGCGCGCCAGCGGCTGTAGTTACCGTCGTTGTCGAAGACATGGGCGCGCATGTCCGCCTTGTCCGTGATGCCGTCGTCGTCGGAATCTGGTTTGCGCGGGTTCAGGTTGTACAGGTTGCCGCGGAAACGATGGTTCTCGTCGAAGTCAGCGATGCCGTCGTTGTCGCCGTCTTCAATCAGATCGGAGACCAGGTTGTTGTTCAGGTCTTCATCCCTCCGTGGGATAAGGGGGATCGAGAGTTTGGGCGCCACATGGTATTCGCTGATAGCCCACGACGCCAGCGACACCCACCCTCCGGTGGCAGTCCACGGATCAATGCGGTAGACCAGCTCACCCTCGGTGTCGTAACCGCTTAGCACCACACTGTGAGTGTCGCTGTTCTCCACAACCAGCAGCGGCCGGTCGGCGTCAATCCAACCCTTGATCTGATCGAACGTGGGCTTGCCGCGGCTGGACGTGACCGCGTTGTCGTTCATGGCCCAGTCGAAGGCCTTCTTGCCCGTGCCAGCAGCCAGGTCGCCGTTGGGCCACAGGCCTTGGCCATGGCCCAGGTCGCCCTCGGGTTCGCCCTCGCCGTATTCGAAGTAGGAGATGTAATCCTGGCTCAGGTTGGCGCCGTGATAGGCCACGATCATGGAAATCGAAGCGCGGGTGCAGTACATGTTGTCCAGTGGGCTGACGCGCACCGGCGTGCCGTTGCCGACCGTCCAGTCGCCGTCGTCTTCGTGGGCCGAGTCCCAGCGGCTCTGGCCGGTCTCTGGGTCGCCGTCCAGATTCAGGAGATGGGTGTCCTTGTGCTGGAGCTTTGGCGTAACGTTGAGCAGCATGAACGCGTTTGGGCCAGACTCGTGCAGCAGGTTGGCGCAGTCGAGCACGGTAACGGAGTTGACCGGCGAGTACGCGCTGTCGCCGTTGGCTCCGCCCAGCGCTTTGACCCGGAAGTAGAACGTGCCCAGCGGAAGGTTCGCGTCAGGCCGGTAGGCGCTGGTGTTCACGGCGACGTTGATCAGCGGCGAGCCGAAGTTGGCGTCGTCATCCACTTGCAGGCGATAGCCGTTGATGCGCAGCAAGGTTTCCCAGCCAAAGGTGATGCGCCGGTCACAGGTCGCGATGCCGCTGGATGGGTTGCGTAGGAAGGGCGCTGCCGACAGGTTGGCGCCGCCCTGAATACCTTCGCCAGGCCGGTAAACTGCCCAATCAGACGGCGACCGGCTGAAGTGGGCAGGCCGGCGGCCGATCGTGCCACCCCGCTGCAAGGGATCGCCGCCCGGCTCCGGCTGCGTATCGACATAGATTTCAGGCGACCAGGCGCCTGAGAAG
>CALLZA010000487.1 GCA_937858165.1 uncultured Ardenticatenia bacterium | reverse complement strand
TGTCTATCTATTATAGTGTTCTTTTGTTTTTTTTGTTCACCACGTGCCGTGTAGTTTACTTGTGCTCTGTTACTCTAATGTTGACACTTTGGTTTTATGCTTCAATTGTGATGCTTCGTTGTCTGTGTATTTTGTTATTTTTTTTTTTAATGATACGGCGACCACCGAGATCTACACTAGATCGCTCGTCGGCAGCGTCAGATGTGTATAAGAGACAGCCTTGACGCCCTCTACGTCCTCTACCGTGACCCGGAGATGCGGCGCTACTTCCCGCCCGAGGGCGCGTCGCCCGACCGGACGCTGACCCGCGAGGAGACCAAAGAGGAGCTGGACTGGTTCCTCAACGGCCATCCGCGCCACCCGGAGCTAGGGTTATGGGCGACCATCCTGAAGGATACGGGGGAGTTCATCGGCCGCTGCGGCCTGTTGCCGTGGACGATTGACGGGCAGGACGAGGTCGAAGTGGCCTACATGATCGACAAGCGTTACTGGCGGCGCGGGCTGGGGGTGGAGGCGGCGCGGGGCATCCGCGACTACGCTTTCAACCAGCTGGGGCTGTCGCGCCTTATCTGCATGATCGACGGCGAGAATGCGGCGTCCATCGGCGTGGCCGAGGGCATCGGCATGACGTTCGAGAAGGAAGTGGTCGATGAGCACGGGCCGTACCTGATCTATTCGATGAGCAAACCGGCCAGCGAATGACCCAGCAGATCGCCGCCATCGCCCTGCTCGTTCGTGATTACGACGAAGCCATCGACTATTACACGCGCGTTCTCGGTTTCGACCTCCTGGAGGATACACCGCTGGCGGGCGGCAAACGTTGGGTGCGCGTGGCTCCGGCGGGCGGGCGGGGGACGGCTCTGCTGCTGGCCCGCGCGGCCAACGAACAGCAACGCGCCCGCGTCGGCGATCAGACCGGCGGCCGCGTCTTCCTATTTCTCCACACCGACGACTTCTGGCGCGACTTTGCCGCCATGCGCTCGCGGGGTGTGCAGTTCGCCGAGGAGCCGCGCCAGGAAGCGTATGGCACAGTGGCCGTCTTTGTCGATCTGTATGGTAATCGGTGGGACCTGTTGCAACTGCGGCCCACCTAGGTTCTCCGAGTTCTGCCGTCTATCTACTCTCGTATCTGCCCGTCCCCATACCCAATCCACTTATACGTCGTCAGCGCCTCCAGCCCCATCGGCCCGCGGGCGTGGAGCTTCTGGGTGCTGACGGCTACCTCCGCCCCCAGGCCGAACTGGCCGCCGTCGTTGAAGCGCGTGCTGGCGTTGACGAAGACGGCCGACGACGTGACCTCGTTGACGAAGCGCGTGGCGTGGCCCAGGTCGTTGGTCAGGATGACGTCGGTGTGCTCGGTGCTGTGGGCCTGAATGTGGTCAATGGCCTCGTCCAGCCCGCCGACCAGCTTCACGCCCAGGATGAGGGCCATCCACTCCGTATCGAAGTCGTCCGGCCCGGCGGGCACGACGCGCGCGCCGCCGTGCTCTGCCGCGTCGCTCAGGAAGGGCAGCGCGTTCTCGGCCGCCCGGAGCTCCACGCCGCGCCCGGCCAGCCGCCGCGCTACCGCCGGCAGCAGTTGGGCCGCCACTGCCGGATGCACCAGTAGCGTATCGAGCGCGTTGCAGACGCTCGGCCGCTGCACCTTGGCATTCTCGATGATGTCCACCGCCCGTTCCAGGTCGGCGCTGGCGTCGACGTAGATGTGGCAGATGCCCAGCCCGCCGGTGATGACCGGGATGCGGCTCTCCTGGCGGCACAGGCGGTGCAGCGCCGCGCCCCCGCGGGGGATGATCATGTCCCCCGAGCGATCCCGGGGCAGCCGGTTGGCCCCCAGGGGGCCGGTGGGGGCGGCCATGGCCCTCTCCGCCCCCCGGGGCCCGCCCCCGCCGGCACGGTGCCCCCG
>CALLZA010000486.1 GCA_937858165.1 uncultured Ardenticatenia bacterium | reverse complement strand
GCAATCAGCGGCCACTCGGGGTGTGAAGGGCCAGGAAGGTGCCGATGAGGAGGACCGGGCCGGCAAGTCGGCCCGCCCCCAGCCCGAACGGGGGGGGGACGCGGCCGACCGCCACGCGCAGCCCAACCGCGCGGAGAAACATACAAACGCCCAACGCCCCCCAGCAAAAGCCCTGCCGAAGCAGGCGCGTCCACCAGCCGAGCCAGCCGGTCTGCGTCAGCCCGACCAGGGCCAGAAGGGTAATGAGAGCCAGGAGAAAGAGAAGAACGCCGCCCACTTCGCGGCGGCGGGCCACAACGCCATCGACCAGCCGCTCATCCCACGACTGCGGCGGGGGAGGCGGCGTAGGGTCGGCGGCACGGCGCTTGGCCGGTTTCTCGGTTGGGGGTTCGGCGCGGGCCATCGGCCGGCTCCGGCTAGGATTCGGCCGCGGCGCCTTTGCCCACGGCGCGCAGGGAGAGGGCCAGCCGCTTGTGGCGGCCATCGACGCTCAGCACGCGCGCCGTCACCTCCTGGCCGGTTCGCACCACGTCGCGCGGGTGCATGAACATGCCCTCGGCCAATTCGGAGATGTGGATCAGCCCTTCAAGCTCCTCCTCCAGGATGACGAACGCGCCATAGGTGGTGACGTTGCCGACCACGCCGCGCACCAGTTGGTCGGGGCGGTAGCGGCTCTCCACGTCTTGCCACGGGTCGTTGTGCAGCCGCTTCATGCTCAGCGCCACGCGCTCGGCGCTCTTGTCGACGCTCAGCACCAACACCTGCACCTTTTGCCCCGGCCGCAGCACGGTGCTGGGATGAGTCACCCGGCTCCAGGAGATTTCGGAGATGTGGATTAGCCCCTCCAGCCCGCCCAGATCGACGAACGCGCCGAAGTCGGTCAGGTTCGTCACCGTGCCCTGACGCTTCTCACCCTGGCGCACGCCCAGCAGCAGCACCTCGCGCTGTTCGGCCGCCACCAGCGTGGCCCGCTCGGAGAGGATGAGGCGACTGTTACCGCGATTGACCTCGATGATCTTAAGCGACAGTTCGCGATCTTGCCACGCTGCCAGCGCTTGCAGCCGCTCGCGCGGCACGTGGAACTGGGGAAAGTCGATGAGTTGGGAGGCGGGCACAAACCCTTGCAGTCCGTTCCAGTAGACCAGCAGCCCGCCCTTGTTGTGGCCGACGACGCGCAGGCGCAGCAGCCGGTCGGCCTCCATCGTTTCCTGAGCGGTGCGCCAGGGGTCATTGGGCGGCAGTGCCGTGGGGAGGCTAGCCGAGTGGGGCTGAGCCGCGTCAGCCGCTTCATCGCGCGCAGAAGTTGGTTCGGCGTCGGGGGGGGCCTCGACGGCCGCGCCCACCATCGTCGCCTCGTCGGCGGCAAAGGACTCTTCCATCCGAAACAAAGCCGTCCAATAGCCGTCGTCTACTTGCGGACCGACCTGCGATTCCCTACCATGCTGCTGACTCATACTTCCCAACCGTTACATCCCTGAAGAGAGTCACACGGGCCTCTTGCGTTGCCATGTGACCGTGACGGACAGCACCGGCCACGGGTGGCGGGACAATGTGATAGACCCGAGGGTGCCACCCAGGACGGTAAGTGAATTATAGAAGCTGCGTTGCGCCTGTCAACCGAGTTGAGTAGCGCGATTTGCTAAATCGCGCTACATATGGCGGTGATGAGAAACCAGACTGCTCTGTTGCCCACACTCCTGCCCCCCCTGGTGGCCGACGTCGCCGGCCTGATCGCCATGTTCGTCTTGTTCCCACCATTGGCCGAACGGCTAGACGAGCCGGGCGGCCTCAACGCGCTACTGTTGAGCGTCGGCTTTATCGTCTTCTGCCTGGGCGTCTTCCGGCTGCGGCGGCTGCGGGTGATGGGCGGCGGCGAAGAGGAGTGGGCCGCGCGCAACTGGCGCGTGGCGCTGGCCGTGCTCTTCGCCCTGGTGATGAGCCTGGCCATCGCCTGGCAGTTGGGCTTCTTCCGGTCGGGGCTGCAAGTGGATACGCGCGATCTGGGCGAGGGCGGCTCGGCATCGTACTTCGTCTTCGGGCCGGGGGCGTGGCTGGGCTTTTCGGCGCTCTACGTGCTGGTGCTGGGCTTCACAGTGCAGCCGAGCGTGGCACCGGGCAGCCGACGCTGGGGCGTGACGGCGACGCTGGGCCTGCTGGCAACCAACGCCATGCTCCTGTTGCTCAGCGCCCAGGCGCGGGCCTTCGCCGGCGAAGCGGCACTGTGGCTGCCGCTGCTCTACGCCGGGCTACTGCTGCTCTTTCTGCCGCCGCGGCTGGTCTACATCGCCCGTGGGCCAGGCTTCCCTTCACCGGCGGGCTACGTCACCTTGGGGCTGTTCCTGATGCTCGTCGGGGCCTACGCCCTGGCGGTCATCACCGGGTGAGATGATCCGCAGATTCGGCAGATTGAAGAAACGAAGAACCTCACGCAAAGATCGCAAAGGACGCGAAGGACGCAAAAAGAGTTTCATCTTTGCGTTCTTTGAGCCCTTTGCGATCTCTGCGTGAGGTTCTTTCTCTGAATAATCTACCGAATCTGCGGATCATCCCTCTTTCTGTCGGGAGGAGCGCAAGACGGGGCGGCGCGACAGGTCGGCGCGATGGGTGTACGCCAGCAGGGCGATCTGAACGACGGCGACGGCGATGAGCAGCGGCTCCGGCCGCCAGAGGAGCAAATAGGCGAGCACCGTGGTCATCGTCAGCACGACCACCCAACCCGACGTCCTGAGCCACAGAAACCAGAACGCCAGCGCCGCCAGGCAGACGACCGGCAACTGCCAGATGGTCAGCCCGATCCACACCCCGAACACGGCCGCCACCGCCTTGCCACCCTTGCCGCCCAGAAAGGGCGAGAAGGCGTGGCCCAGCGGCGGGGCCAGGGCGATGAGCAGCAGTGGCCAGCCGCTCCAGCCAAAAATCTGCGTCGCCAGCCCGACCGGCACGGCGGCCTTGGAGATGTCGAGGCTCATGGCGACGATGAACCAGCCAAAGCCGCCGGTGCGCAGCACGTTGGTCGCGCCGGGGTTGTGGTCGGCCACTTCGCGGATGTCGCGTTGCGCGGCCAGTCGGCCGACCCACACCGACAGCGGCAGCGCGCCGGCGAAGAAAGAGAGAATGGCCCAGAGGAGTTGAGGGAGCATTGTGGGGTGGCCAGTGGGTCAGTGGGTGAGTGGATCAGCGGGCCAGTTACTGAATGCTGACCCACTGGCCTGCTGAGCACTGACCACTACTTAATCATTTTTAGCAGCCGCGCTTCTACCTCATGTACTTCCAGCCCGGCGTGGCGGCCGGTTCCCTCGAAGAGGGCGTGACCGACGCGGTCGGTCAGGCGGACGTGGGCTGTGGCCGACAGCGACTCGGCGACCCGCTTGCCCATCTCGAACGTGTCCGGCCCCTTCAGTAGGCCGAACGTGCTATCCGCGCCCTGAGTGACGGCCATCTCCAGCCGGTGGTCGCGGTTGCCGACAACCCACTCGATGGTGTGCTCGGTGACGGCCAGCCGCTCCGTCTTGGCCCCGGTGTAAGTGGCGAACCGGTAGAGCCGGCCGTCGTGCCACAGGCCGATGATGAAGCCGGGAAAGGCGGTGCGCACCCAGGGGATGATGGCAATGGAGGCGGTCAGGCTCGTGCCGGGGGCGTCGTCGAAGTGGTTGGTTTGCAGCCAGATCCACGCTTCGGGAAAGCCCCGCCCCCAATCCTTCTCGATGTAGCCACGGCCGCCGGTGAAGTCGATCACCTGCCCGTCGATGGTCAGCGCGCCGTAGATGGTATGGTCGAGGCTGAGCACGCCGTGGTAGCACTCCATGAACGGCACCCAGGCGTACCAGCCCATAATGCCCGGCGCGGTCAGCGTAACCGGCCAGGGGGACAGGCCGCCGAAGCGCAACGTGCCGGCCACCTGCTGCTCCGGCCGGTCAATGAGCAGGGTCATCTCGTTGTGGGTGAAGCGGTTGGGGCCGACGTGGACTTCGAAGCGGTCTTCGGCGGCCCAGAACGCCTCGATGGGATGCTCGTGGTAGTGGGCGGCAGCGCGTTCGCCGTCGTTGACCTGGACGAACGAGTGCGGCCGGCCGCTCCAGAAGATGCCGGGAATGAAGGCGAATCGGTGGCGCGCGGTGGCGTCAACGACCTTGAAGTACCAGCCCTCGAAGAAGGGCGGGCGCTGGTTGTGCAGACGGCCGTGATAGCGCGCCGGGTGCAGCGTGTTGCGAATAAATCGAATCATGCGCTTCCCGAAGAAGGGAACCACAGATTTCACAGATTAGATCTTCTAATCTGTGAAATCTGTGTAATCTGTGGTTTCTTCCTCGTTATCCGGCCGTCTCGCCTTTGAAGAGCGCCGAGAGGTCGAGCGAGGGCGCTTTGGTCTGGCTGGCCAGCGAGACGTAGGCCCGGGCCAGCGAGTCCTTGGCCGCGCCCAGGACGGTGCTGACCAGCCCCAGGGCGCGGGCCAGTTCGTCGGGCGGCACGTTGGCGACGATGTAGTTCCAGATCGCCTCTTCCAGGACGTTGATGGCGATCTGCACCTCGCGGATGGCGTAGCCGGCGTGGAAGCGGTCGTCGGCCACCTCGGCCATGTACTCCATCACCGGCACCAGGTTGCGGTCGGCAATGCCCTCGGTGGTCAGCTGGAACAGCCGGGCCAGCCGCTCCTGCCCGACAGCGTGCCCCGCTTCGGCGTAGTGGGCCAGTTGGGAGCGCGTCAGCGCCGCGCTGGCCTCGGCGACGATCTGGTCACCGTCGCGTTGAAGGAGTTCAGTTAGGTCCATGTTGTACCTTGGGGCGACAGCCGAACGCTGACCACAGCCAGAGGTGCAAGCAGCAGTCAGCCGTCAGCGGTCGACGGTCTATTCTTGGATAATGGTAATCGCCGTCCGAATATCCGCCGCCTTGTGGAGCATGGCGTGGACGGAGCAGTAGTTCTCGACGGACAGTTCGACGGCGCGGGCCACGGCCGCAGCATCGATGTCCACGCCGCGCACGACGTACTCAATGGTGAAGGCGGTAAACACCTTGGGGTGATCGGTCGCCCGGTCGCCGTGGAGGCGCAGTTCGAAGCCGGTCACGTTCTGGCGCTTCTTGCGCAGAATGGAGATAACGTCCATACCCGTGCAGCCGCCGAGGCTGATGAGCAACAACTCCATCGGGCTGGCCCCCTGGCGCTCGCCCGTCTCTGGCTGGCTGTCGATGTGAACGACCATGCCGCTGGGGGGCACGGCCACAAAGTGCATTCCGTCTCGTAGAGTAATGGTTGCATCCATGTCTGTCTGGCTCCCGTGCTGTGTTGAGTTAGGCTGAATTTACCCATATTCGCGCGGTGGCGTCAAGAAGAGGAAGAACCTCACGCAAAGATCGCTAAGGACGCCAAGAGCGCCAAAAAGAACTCCTTCTTTGCGTACTTGGCGCCCTTTGCGATCTTTGCGTGAGGTTCTTTTGGTTTTCAATCTGCCCAATCTGCTTAATCTGCGGCTGATTCCTCTTTGTAGACGCGTGGCACGCGGGTGTTGATGTTGGTCAGGATTTCCCACGGCACGGTTCCGGCCCATTCGGCCAGCTCCTCGACAGTAACGGCCGCCCCGCCCTCGGCCTCGCCCAAAAGGATCACCTCGTCGCCGTTGTAGGCCGTCTGCCACTCGATGTTGACCATGAGCTGATCCATGCAGACGTTGCCCACGACAGGGTAGCGCCGCTCGCGGATGACCACTTCGGCCCGGTTCGACAGGGCGCGGAAGTAGCCATCGCCATAGCCAACTGGTACGGTGACTATACGAATAGGATGGTCGCTCTGCCAGGTCGAGCCGTAGCTGACCGGGTGGTCGGGCTGGACGACCTTGAAGTAGACGACGCGCGACTTCCAACTGAGCGCCGGTCGCACGGCAATCGTCCGCGGCACGGCGGCCGATGGGTAGACGCCATAGAGCAGCAGTCCGGCGCGCACCATGTCAAAGTGGGCGGTGGGGAAGCGGGCCAGGGCGGCGCTGTTGGCCATGTGGCGCAGCGGCGGCGGGGGCAGGCCGCGGCGAGCGTAGAACGCCAGCACGCCGTGGAAGCGGTCGAGTTGCAGTTGCGAGTAGGCCGGGTCGGCGGCGTCGGCGTTGGCGAAGTGGGAGAAGATGCCCTCAACCTCGAAGTGGGTGCCGGCCAGCGACGCTTCGAGCAGGGATTCGGCGCTGTAGTAGTGGACGCCGATGCGCTCCATGCCGGTGTCGATCTTCAGGTGGACTTTGGCCCGCACGCCCATGGCCCGCGCCGCGGCCTCGATCTGGCCCAGCTTCTCGATGGAGGAGGCGGTCAGCGTCAGGTCATGGGCCAGAAACAACGGCACCTGATTGCCGATGATGCCGCCCAGCACCAGGATGGGCGTCGTCACCCCCGCCTCGCGCAGCAATATCCCTTCCTCCAGGAAGGCCACGCCCAGATACGGCGCGCCCAACGATTGCAGATGCCGCGCTACCTCGACCAGGCCGTGGCCGTAGGCATTGGCCTTGAGGATGGGCATGACGGCCGCGGGGGTGACGTGGGCTTTGATGGCGTGGTAGTTGGCGGTTAGGCGGCTGAGATCAACTTCGACTTGGGTGGGTCTAAGGACCTCGGCTGTGTGCGAGATAGTGGGGTGGTTGAGCATTGGGCGCTATTGTAGCGCGAGAGGGTTATAGGGGGAATTGGACGAAAACCACTCTCTCTCGGCGGGTTCTAAGTAATTATTCGAAAGGTATGTGAACTTTACCAACTGAACAAAGCGAGCGACTCTCTCCGAAAACGGAGGGAAGCGCCATGTTGTACGCCCAGGTGGATGATAAGATGCGGCCGGTGATTCAAGC
>CALLZA010000485.1 GCA_937858165.1 uncultured Ardenticatenia bacterium | reverse complement strand
TGTTAATCATTCCTCTGTTTAATATTTGGTTAGTGTCAGTGGCTGATGAGATTGGTTCTTTTGTTTTTTGAAGTGAGCGGGCGCCCCACGAGATCTACACAAGTTCGCTGGTCGGCAGTGTCAGATGTGTAAAAGAGACAGAGCCGGTGTGGTGAAGGCTCTCTATTTTCCCGGCTTCACGGAGAAGGATGCCAATCCCGACATCGGCGACAGCACGATCACCGAGACCGCCGGCATTGGCGGTTTTGCCATGGCCGCCGCGCCTGCGATTGTCGCTTTCGTGGGCGGAACGGCCAAGGACGCGGTCCGTGGCGGAGCACGCAGCGCCGACGGTGACCGGCCGTCGGGTTCCGCCGGTCTGATCGCCGTACTGCTGATGATCTGCGCCCTCGTGGGTCGTCGCGGCGGGCACCTCGTCCATGTCGAGCGCGCGGGCGACGTGCGCCAGTCCGTCTTGGCTGAGCGCATGGGCGTCGAGGCAATGACGCTTTCCGGTTCCCTCGACCGGCTCGAGGCGCGCGGGCTTGTCGTGCGCCGCGATGAAGCGGTAGCGGGAACCGAGGATGACCTCGCCGTCGGCCAGATGCAGCACGCGCGTGGCAAGCCGGGCCACTTCGGGTGCATGCGTCGCCATAAAGAGCGTCTTGCCGGCGTCGCGGGTCAACTCCAACAGGAGCGAAAGCACAGTCTCGCCCGTGTCTTCGTCTAGATTGCCGGTCGGTTCGTCGGCCAGGATCAGCAGCGGATCGTGCGCCAGGGCGCGGGCGATGGCCACACGCTGCTGCTCGCCGCCGGAGAGTTGCGGCAGCCGGTGGTCGCGCCGCTCGGCCAGCCCGACCAGGTCAAGCAGTTCGCCGGCCCGCTGCCTCGCCTGCCGCTCGCGCCCGGCCAGGGTCATGGGCAGGGTGACGTTCTCGACGGCGCTCAGATACGGGATGAGGTTGCGCGCCGCCTGCTGCCAGACGAAGCCGACTTCCTCGCGGCGGTACTTGCTCTGGGCCGCGTCCGATAGCTTCAGCAGGTCGTGGCCGTTGACGACCACCTGGCCCGCCGACGGCCGCACCAGCCCGCCCAGGACGTTCATCAGCGTCGATTTGCCGCTGCCGCTGGAGCCGACGATGCCTAACAGTTCGCCGCGCTGCACGGTCAGGTCCAGCCCTTGCAGGGCGACCACTTCCAGCTCGGCCACCTTGAAGATCTTGACCAGGTTCTCGCAGACGATAATCGGTTCGCTCATGCCGTCTCCCCCAGCTTGATGGCCTGGAATAGCCGCATGCGGCGCAGCAGCAGCGTCAGCAGGGCCACAGCGGCCAGGAACAGCAGGCCGAACAGGGCCGTGATGCGGTAGACGGCCGGCCAGGCGATCTCCACCAGATAGGGCGGGATGAGGTTGGCCGTCGTCGCGCCGATTTGCAGGTAGGGGATGAACAGGCGGCTGATCCACACCCCCAGCACCGTGCCCAACGTCAGGCCGGACAGGATGAGCGCGCCCAACTCGAACGCCACCAGCGCCACCAACTGCTCGGCCGACAGCCCCATTGCCCGCAGAATGCCCAGGCTGATGAGCCGCTGGCGGAAGCTGAACAGGGCGTACATGAAGAAGCCCAACACCGTCAGCAGGGCCGCGGCGATGAAGCCGACGGACAGTTGACCGAACAGCCCTTGTCGCTCCGGCCGGCCCAGTTCGGCGGCCATGGCCGTGTGCGGCTCGTCGTAGCGCCAGCCGAACAGGCCGCGCCGGCGCAGGGCGGCGTCGAGGGCGTCGGTGTCGGGCGCGGCGGCGGTGCGCAGCCAGACCTCATAGGCCATGTCGCTGCCCGCCGCGGCGAAGAGCGTGTCCAGATTGCCGACGAACAGCGGTCCCGCCTCGGTGGCGTACCAGGTGGGGAAGTAGTCGAGCGCGCCGACGATCTGCGCGTCCAGCTCTACCACGCCGTCGGGCGCGGTGACGGTCAGGCGCATCAGGTCGCCCGGCGACAGACCGCGCTCGTCCAGGAAGTCGCGCGAGACGAGCAGCCCCTCCGGCACGGCGGCCAGGGCGTTCATGAGCGTGCCCAACCGCTGGCCGGCGAAGTCGTAGCGCCAGAAGGCGGCCGTGGCGAACTCCGCCCGGTCGAGGCCGAGGTAGACACCGGCCAGCTCCTGCTCGCCCACCTGGGCCTCGGCCGGGTAGCGGCCCAGGCGCGTGGCGGCCACGACACCGGGCAGCTCCAGATACTCGTCGAGCGGCAGGAAGAGGCCGCCGGCGGCGGTGTCGGCCGTGGGCTGTTCGAACGGGCCGGGCGGGGTGAAGTCCACCCCGGCTCCGGTCAGGGCCACGTCGGCCCCGGTGCGATAGAGCAGGGCGTCATTGAGTTGCAGGTCGAGCGTCGTCGCCAGCGAGGCGGAGAAGGCGGCCAGGCTGACGGTCAGGACGAGCAGGATGAGGGGCATGGCGTAGCCGCGCGGCGCGCGGGCCAGTTGCCGCCCGGCCAGCAGCAGACCGACGCTGTCGGAGCGGGCCGCCAGACGGCTGAACCCCTCCATAAGCCACGGAAAGAGGCGCAGGAACAGCAGCGCCAGCGACAGGACGGCCAGCGACGGCAGCAGGAAGAGGAGCGGGGTCTGGAACGGATCGTCACCGCCCGCGCCCAGGGCCAGGATGCTGCCCTGTTGGCGCAGCAGGTAGAAGCCGTAGAGCGTCAGCCCGAAGAGGGCGACATCGACCCAGCCCCGCTGCCACCACGGCCGGCGCACGGCGCGCGCCTGCTCCTGCTTATAGGAGATGATCGTCTCGCGCGCGGCCGAGAGCGTCGGCAAGACCTGGGCCACCACGGCCAGCCCCACGGCCAGCAGCCCGGCGCGCAGCCCGGCCTGGGTCAGCGTTACGCGCAGGCGGTAGTCGGCGCTAAAGTCGAGGAAGGTGCGCGTCTGGCCGATGAGGCGCGTCAGGGCTAGGGCCAGTAGCGCCCCCAGGACGAGGGCCAGCAGCCCCAGCACGACCCCTTCGACCACGGCGAAGCCGACAACCTGCCACGGCGTGGCCCCGCGACTGCGGATGACGGCAATCTCGTTGCGCCGCTGATCGACGGCCAGGCCGGTGATGAGAACGATGAAGGCCAGCACCAGGGTGATGATGGGCACGTTGAACGCCGCCAGCAGGACGGTCAGTTCGCTGACGGCGCGCTGGTAGCCACGGAAGCCGTCGACGGGGGTGACCGGGTTGCGCGTCTCCGGCAAGAGCGTGTCCACCTGGCGCAGCACGGCCGCCGCCCCGGCCGACAGGGCCGGGATGCGCTCGGTCGTGATGCTGTTGCCGTCGGCCACCAGATACCACACGGCGCGGTCGATGACCGGCGCGTCGCCGGCGATGCGGTCACGGAACGTCTCCAGCGGCACGAAGAGGCGCTCGGCCAGCAGGTCGGCTGGGAAGTACCAGAAGTCGTCGGCCGGGTCGGCCGGCAGCCAGATGCCGGCCACGCGCACCGGCAGTTCGCGCACGGCGGCCGTCTCGTCCGGGCTGAACATGATCAGGCCGTCGCCCACTTGCAGCCCCAACTCGGTCGCCCGCGCCTCCGACACCAGCACCTCAATGGGCGCGGTCGGGTCGGCGGCCGCCGGTTGGGGGAACGCGCCGGCGGTCAGCACGATGTGGTTGGCCAGACCCTCGGCCGTGGCGAAGGTGGCGTAGCCGAGCAGGGCGTCTTCGGCATAGCCGGCGGCGGCGGCCGCCGCCGGGTAGAGGCGGTGGGCGTCGGTCTCGAAGTGGGTGGTGAAGACGGCGATGGGTAGGCCCAATTGCGCCGCGCCGCGGCCGCGCAGGTACTCGTCCAGCGGGCGCGTGGCGTCCCACGTCACCGGCCCGACCCAGGCGCCGACGTAGTCGTAGAGGTAGGCGAAGGGGGGCTTATGGGCGCGGTCGGCGCCGCGGCTGAGCTGCTCTTGCAGGACGCGGAAGTTGACCGCGTCGGCGTAGAGAGGCACAGCCATGATCAGGGCCACGCCGACGACAAGGCCGATGAGGGTGGCCAGCGTCAGCCCCTTTTGCGCCCAGAGGCGGCGCAGGCTGACGGTGAAGACGGCGATGAGGCGGTGGAGGAAGCTCACGGCGCGTTCCGGCTAGGGGGCGACGACAACCTGGCCTTCGCTAAGGCCCTCGACGATCTCCACGCGGTCGTTGCCGGCGATGCCCAGGACGACATCGACCCGCTGCTGCACGCCGTCGCTCTCCACGACGACGAAGCGCCGGCCGCTGAACTCGCGCACGGCCGACGGCGGCAGCCACAGCGCGCCCTGGCGTGTGGCGGTGACGATGTCGATGGCGATGCGGTCGCCCAGCTCGAACGCGGCGCGGGCGGCGTCCTGATCGTCGAAGGCGACGTGGATCGTCTTGTCCCCCTCGACGCTGGCTTCCGCGCCGCCGCTGCCGTAGGGGTAGGGCAAGTGGGCAACGACGCCGGGCAAGGCGGGGCCGCGGCCGTCGGCGGCGGTGACGGTGGCCGGCAGGTCTTCGGCCAGTTGCTCCAGTTCGCTGTCGCGCGCCCCGGCGCTGGCCTGAAGCTCGTTCAGGTCGGCCAGCACCAGCACCGTCTCGCCGGCGACGACGCCGCGCCCGGCGCCCTTCTCGACGTTGAGGACGACGCCGTCGAACGGGGCGACGATCTGCGCCGCAGCCCGATCCGCTTCGGCCTGGGCCAGCCGCAGTGCGGCGGCGTCGACTTCAGCTTGCAGCGCCGGGTCGATGGCCTGGTCTAGCTCTTCGACGTCGATCTGGGCCAGTTCCAGCGCCAGCCGCAGCCGGTCGATGGCGTGCTGTTCGGCGGCCGAGGGGGCCGCGCCCGCCTGGGCTACGGCGAAGTCGTAGTCGAGTTGGGCCATGTCGCGCTGAAGCTCGGCGCGGCGGCGGGCGCGGTCGACTTCGGCGGCGCGGGCGGTTAGCCGGGCGGCGGCGATGTCGTGTTCCGCCTGCGCCGCCAACAGCGCGGCGTCCAGTTGCGTCGTGTCCAGCGCCGCCAGCACGTCGCCGGCACTGACAAAGGTGAACTGTTCGACCTGCAACTCGCCGATCTGGCCGTCGATGGTGAACGACAAGCTCTCCTCAATGATGGGCGAGACGCGGCCGGCCAGGGTGAGACGGGCGGTAACGTCGCCGCGGGCGACGGTGTGGGTCGCCTTGGCCGCGGCCAGGGCGGTGGGGATGGGCGTCGGCTCGCCGCTGGTGGGGTAGCGGCCGAGCCGGCCACCCGCCGCGTCACAGGCAACCAAGGCGACCAGAGACAGAACGAGTAGGAAAAAGACGTTGCGAGATGTCATAGTCAGGTGTCAGCGGCTTCTGGGAGCGCTCCCAACAGCCAGGCTGAATTGTGCCATACTTTCCCGGCCGATGCACATATGGCGTTCTTTGCGACCTTGGCGCTCTTTGCGCGAGGCGTCTTACTGATTTAGCAACGACTCTGCGGAGACCACCCATTGTGCTTGACGACGGCGCGGATGCTGCTAGAAACGACGCAAGGCAACCATCATGATCGAAGAGAACCAGTACGAACGCATCGCCCAGACGCTGCCGTTCCTGCGACGAGCCGAGCCACAAGCCAGGCGCGACTTTCTGGACAACGCCTACCTGGCGCGGATCCCGGCCGGCCACGACGTCTTTGTCGAGGGCGACCAGGCCGAGGCCATCGCCCTGCTCCTGTCCGGGGTGGTGCGCGTCTACAAGATCGGCGAAAACGGCCGCGAGATCACCCTCTACCGTTTTGGCAACGGCGAGTCGTGCATTCTGACCGCCAACGTCATTTTGAGCCGCCAGACCTTCCCGGCGATCGCCACTGTGGAGCGCGACGCCGAGGCGGTGATGATCCCGGCCGGGGCGTTCCGGCAGTGGATAGGCCGCTACGACCTGTGGCGCGACTTCATCTTCGGCCTGCTCTCGCAACGGCTGGCGAGCGTCATCGCCACCGTCGACGAGGTGGCCTTCCGCCGCATGGACGTACGTGTGGCCGCGTTCTTGTTGGCGCGCAGCCAGGACGGGGGACAGGTTCACATCACCCACCAGCAAATCGCGGCCGAGCTGGGCAGTTCCCGCGAAGTGATCAGCCGTCTGCTGGAGAGTCTGGAAGAGGGCGGCCTGATTCGCCGTTCGCGCGGCGTGATCGAGGTGCTCGACGTGAAAGGGTTGGCGACTCTGGCCGCAATGTGACTTAGTCACCGACAGCGGCGCTCGTATCTTCTACACTGTCGGCAAGATAGCAATACAACGTCGTTCAGTAAGTAGGAGATATCGAGATGAGTCCATTTGTGAAGTTCATGATTTCCCCCGTCGGCCGCATCCTCCGCATCGTCGCCGGCATCGCCCTGATCGCCTGGGGTCTGATGGGCCTCAGCGGCGCGACAGGGATCATCGTGGCCATCGTCGGCGCGGTGCCGCTGCTGGCGGGCCTGTTTGACTTCTGCGTCTTCGCGCCGCTGTTCGGCGGCCATCTGAGCGGGCCGAAGAATCGCGCTCTCCAGCGATAAGTCGTCGGGCCTGACCACCTGACCAATCGAAGAGAGCGCCGCGACGTGTTTGTCGCGGCGCTCTCTTTGTTATCCGCCTGTATCGCGCCGGATGATCGCTCAGCCGGCGGTGGCGTAAGCGATAGCCGCGTCCAGCCCCAGCGCCCGGCCCCGCGCCCAGGCGGCGTCGAACGCCGCGTCGCCCAGCGCGTCGCGCAGATGGCGGCGGGCTGTCTCTTATACACATCACCGAGCCCCCGAGACCGTACTACATCTCGAATGCCGTCTTCTGCTTGATACACATACCCCCTTAGCTAGCGCCAGAGTATACTTCCTCTATCTCTCTT
>CALLZA010000484.1 GCA_937858165.1 uncultured Ardenticatenia bacterium | reverse complement strand
TTCTACAGCGACCATCTGTTCGTGTTCTGCATTTACCACATGTGAGCATCCTGCCGGTTCTTCTTTTTGTAATGATCCGGCGCCGCCCAGGATCTACACTCGTTCGCTGGTGTGCGGCGTGAGAGGTGTATAAGAGACCGGCATCATCCTGCCGCTGGCCTACGGCCGCCTGGCGATGACGACCGAGGTCTTCGCCGACCGGCTGGTGGTCGTCAACGGCATGAGCGCCCGCGTCAACCTGCGCCACGCCGACGTGGCCGCCGTCACCGTCCGCACCGACGACATCCGCGGCGACTACAACCAGCGCAACATCGGCGAAGTCAGCAACACGCGCATCGCCTACGTCGTGGCCGCCAGCCAGGGCGTGCAACTGGAGATGCGCGACAGCCGCCTCATCCTCATCGGCTCCAATGACCCCGCCGCGCTGGCCGCCGCGCTGGCCGCCGCCCGCGGCGAACCGGCCCCCGCCGCCCCACCACCGGCGGCCGCATCGATTGGCTCCTAGCGAGGTTCCCATGAAAGCGACACACCCCGTCCTCTTCCGCGAAGTGCAGCGATTCCGCGACGTCTGGTGGGTGATGGCCCTTGTCTTCGGTGTGGCCGCGCTCCAGTGGTACATCTTCCTGGGGCAGATCATCGGCGGCGCGCCCGTCGGCAACCGCCCCGCGCCCGATGGGGTCGTGCTGTTGGTCTGGCTGCTGACCGGCGTCGGCTTGCCGGTGCTCTTCCTGCTGTTGCGGCTGGAGGTCGAGGTCAACCCCGGCGGCGTGACCATTCGCTTTGTCCCCCTGTTTATCCGCCTCATCGACCGGCGCGACATCGCCGGCGCGGAGCCGGTGACCTATCGCCCGCTGGGCGAGTTCGGCGGCTGGGGCATCCGCGGCTGGGGCGGGCGCGTGGCCTACAACGTGCGCGGCAACCAGGGGGTCGAACTGACGTTGCGCGACGGCCGCCGCGTTCTCATCGGCACCCGGCGCGCCACTGACCTGGCCGCGGCCATCGCCGCCATTCACTAGACAGAACAGAGGGCCCGCTTGATTGGGCGCGATTTTCGCCGATAGCAGTCGCACGCTTGTATCCGCGAAAATCCGCGTCATCGGCGTGCCATTCCCCCGCTTTTTCTGTGTCACTTCTGCTTTTGTGGCATTATCTCGCCCTTTTGTAATGTAGACTGTAAGCGAAGACGGCTACGCTGATAGGAACGCGGCCTATTGCCATGCCGGCCGTTCGTTTACCAGTTGAGCCTGCCCTCATCACTCTTATGACATTGTCACACCGGTCAGGTGTCTTTTGTCACTACTGCCAGCACAGGGCAGTAGGTACTATCTAGGGTAAGGTTGAGGGACTATCTGTAGCTTGTTCGCGCAAATCAGGGGTGCGCGAATAGGAGGTAATGGTATCGACCCGAGTATTTAGCCAGTCGCCAGGGAGCGAGACCGGTCTCGCGATAGCCAGACCGCGCCGGTCGAATGTTTAGCCACATCCAGTCCAATCCCATCGCTGCCGGCCACGTCGCCCGATGAGGGCATGACGTGGTGTAGTTACCACTTTCCGAGTTGACGATAGAACCCGTCGGGCGGTTGGCCCGCGGGTGGCCGCGGCATTGGCGCGCGGCCGACAGCCGATTCCCAGTTTGGGGAGGAATACGTATCATGAGTACTCGTTTCCGTTTCACCGGCCGCATCGCCCTGTTGTTGGCGCTGCTGCTGGTGCTGGCCCTGCCGCAGATCGCGGCCGCGGCCAACACCATCGTGACCCCGGCCAACCCTGATGGGTGGGGCCCGACCGCCGTCCGCACCAACGCCACCGTTGGCATACCCGCCGCCAACGACCGCCTCGGCCTCGGCCCGCGCCAATTCAC
>CALLZA010000483.1 GCA_937858165.1 uncultured Ardenticatenia bacterium | reverse complement strand
GTATCTTGATCATCTCGCTGTATGGTGCTGTGTCGTAATGTTGGTGTAGACATGTGTGGTCGAGTGTCTGGTTTTTTTTTTTTCAAGCAGAAGACGGCATACGATATCTAGTACGGTCTCGTGGGCTCGGAGATGTGTATAAGAGACAGCCACAGATGGCGGACGATGGACAACAGACCACAGAAGGCGCTCCGGCGGCGGTCGGCTGTCGGCGGTCGGCGGTCGTAGATCGCGCCCGCCCCATTCGCTTGCTCCTCACCGACAGCGACGGCGTACTAACCGACAATGGCGTCTACTACTCGGCCGCCGGCGAGGAGATGAAGCGCTTCTCCATCCGCGACGGCATGGGCGTCGAGCGGTTGCGCGTCTTCGCCGGGGTCGAGGTCGGTATCATCACCGGTGAGCGCTCCAGCGCGGTGCAGCGCCGGGCGGAGAAGCTGGGCATCACCGAGTTACACCTGGGCATCCGCGATAAACCGGCCGTGTTGGACGAGCTATTGGCGCGGCTGGGGCTGACAGCCGACCAGGTCGCCTACATCGGTGACGACACCAACGACGTAGCCGTCATGCAGCGCGTTGGGCTGGCCGCCTGCCCGGCCGACGCCACGCCCTTTGCCCGCGCCGTCGCCCACTACGTCTGCCCCAGCCCCGGCGGCCACGGGGCGTTCCGCGACTTCGCCGAACTCATCATCGCGGCCAAGACGAAAGAGGAGTGATCCGCAGATTGGGCAGATTCAAGAACCTCACGCCAAGATCGCGAAGGACGCCAAGAGCGCAAAGAAGAATGTTCTTTTAGCGTTCTTAGCGCCCTTGGCGATCTTGGCGTGAGGTTCTTAAAATCTGCCCAATCTGCCAAATCTGCGGATAATCCCTCTGCCTAACGGAGAGGCTACTTATGAACAAAAAGCATACTGTGGACATCGGCCGCCGCCACATCGGCGAGGGGGAGCCAGTCTACATCATCGCCGAGATCGGCATCAATCACAACGGCTCGCTCGATCTGGCCCGCAAGCTCATCGACGGCGCGATCTTCGCCGGCGCCGACGCGGTCAAGTTCCAGAAGCGCACGCCGGAGTTGTGCGTCCCGCGCGATCAGTGGCACCTGGAGCGCGACACGCCCTGGGGGCGCATTACTTATCTGGAGTATCGCCACAAGGTCGAATTCACTTACGAGCAGTATCGGACCATCGATCGCTACTGCCGTGCCCGCAATCTGGCCTGGTTCGTCTCGTGCTGGGACGAGCAAGCCGTCGACTTCATGGAGCAGTTCGACACGCCGCTCTACAAGGTCGCCTCGGCCACGCTGACCGACCACGCCCTGCTGAGCAAGCTGCGGGCCACCGGCCGGCCGCTGATGCTCTCCACCGGCATGTCGGAGATGGGGCAGATCGACGCTGCTGTGGAACACGTCGGCCGCGACGACCTGATGATCGCCCACGCCACGTCGTCCTACCCCTGCCCACCCGAAGAACTGAACCTGCGCATGATCCCGACGCTGAAAGCAGCCTACCCCGGCGTGCCCATCGGCTACTCCGGCCACGAGGTTGGGCTGGCCCCGACGTGGGCCGCCGTCACCCTGGGCGCGACGTTCATCGAGCGCCACATCACCCTCGACCGGGCGATGTGGGGCAGCGACCAGGCGGCGTCCGTCGAGGTGATGGGCTTCCACAACCTCGTGCGCAACGTGCGCGACATCGAGCAGTCGCTGGGCGACGGCGTCAAGCGCATCTACCCCAGCGAGCTGGCCGCCATGAAGAAGCTGCGCCGCGTCACCGACACCGAGCCGAGCCATGCAAGTTCGTAAGCTGGACACCACGCGCAAGGACGAACGGGCGCGCTTCGTCGACTTTGCCTTTGACCTCTACCGCGACGCGCCGTTGTGGGTTCCGCCGCTCTACGGCTCGACGCTAAAGATCCTGGACGCCGGCAAGCACCCATATTACGAGCACTCGATCGCCGACTTCTTCGTGGCCGAGGAGAACGGGCGCGTGCTCGGCCGCGTCGCCATGCTGGAGAACCGCAACTACAACGCCTACCACAAGAGCAAGGCGTCCTTCTTCGGCTACTTTGAGGTCGTCGAGCGGATCGAGGTGGCGCGGGCGCTGCTGCAAACGGCCAAGGAGTGGACGGCCGCCCACGGGCTGGACACCATTCTCGGCCCGCGCGGCGTTATCGGCATCGACGGCAGCGTCCTGGTCGATGGCTTCGAGCACCGCCCGGCCATCGGCATCCCCTGGAACTATCCCTACTACGACGCCTTCATCAAAGACTCCGGCTTCGAGAAGGACACCGACTACCTCTCCGGCTACGCTCGCGGCGACCACGAGATTCCGCAACGCCTCTACGACATCGCCGCCCGCGTCAAGGAGAAGCGCGGCTTCTGGATCAAGACGTTCCAGTCGCGGGCCGAGATTCGCGAATGGATTCCGCGGGCGCTGGAGATTCACCGCCAGGCGATGAGCACCCTCCACACCTACTACCCGCCGACCGAGGCTGAGACGCGCGAAGTGATCAGTTCGTTGCTGACCATCGCCGACCCGTCGCTCATCAAGCTGGTCATGAAGAGAGCCGGCGACGGCTCCGACGACATCGCCGGCTTCATCATCGCCTACCACGACGTCTCGGCCGGGCTACAGAAGGCCAAGGGACGGCTCTTCCCGTTCGGCTGGATTCACATCCTGCTCGACCGGCAGCGCACAGAGTGGGTCAACGTCAACGGTCTGGGGCTGCTGCCGCAATACCGCGGCTTGGGGGCCAACGCGATGCTCTACACCGAACTGCGCGACACTATCGCCAGCCACGGCTTCAAGCACATCGACACCGTGCAGGCCAACGAGACGAACTTCAACAGTACGTCCGATCACGAAACCCTGGGCGTCGAGTGGTACAAGCGCCACCGGCACTATAAGCTGACGTTGTAGGGAAAAGAGGCTCACGCAAAGGCGCTAAGGGGCAAAGGCGCAAAAGAAGAAAAGAAATGAACTTCTTCCTTATGCGCCTTTGCTTTCTTGGCATCTTTGCGTGAGCTTCTTATTCTGCAAAGTCCGGGTAATCTGTGGATGCTCTTGCCAGTTCAATCGCCGCGCGGGTGCTGGCGAAGGCCAGGTCGGGCAGTGCGTCGAGGGGAAAGAAACGCGCATCGTCGGCGTCGTCGCCGGCCGTCGGCTCCCCGGCCAGGCAGCGAGCGCGGTAGAGGATGAAGATGCTGGCCCCGCCGCGGCCGGGCGGGTTATAGAACACGTCCAACAGCCCTTCGATGACCACCATCAGCCCTGTCTCTTCCAGCGCCTCGCGGGCGGCCGTGGCCCGCGGGTCTTCCCCCTGGTCAAGGTAGCCCGCCGGCAGGCTCCACTTGCCGCGCTCCGGCTCTACGGCCCGCTGCACCAGCAAGACCCGCCCCGTCTCGATGATCAACACGCCCACGCCCACCTTGGGGTCGGTAAAGTGGACATAGCCACAGTCGGGGCAGGCGCGGCGCGGCCGCCCGGCCGCCTCGCGCGTCACCAGCGGCGAGCCGCAGCGGGGGCAGAAGGCGAACCAGGCGGGAGCGCTGTCGGGCGTGATGGCACTCCTACAGCGAGCGCACGCGCCGCCGGGCCAATAGCCACAAGATTAGGAGTAGCAGAAAGAGCGCGCCCAGACCGATCTGGAGCGGTAGGAGGAGGCGCGAGGGTTCGGCCGGCGCGGCCGGTTCATCGGCCGCGGTCTCCGTCTCGGCCAGCTCGTTGCTTGTCACCGCAGCCGGCGCGGTCGGCTCAGCGTACTGTTCAATCGCCCCGCCGGCATTGGCCGGCAGCGTCGCCGTGACCAGCTCCGTGGACTCGATAGACAGATCGGCCGGCGCGGTCGTTGTAATCGTACCTGCCGGGGCGGGGAGGACGAGTTCGGCCGGCACTTCGGCATCGGCCAGCTCCGCCTCGGCCGCGGGCGCTTCCGACGCCGTGGCCCGCGCCACCTCGTCCTCGGCGACCATCGGCGCGGCTTCTTCAACCGCCGCTTCCTGCGCCACTCCCTGGGCGTCGTCGACAGCCACCTCGGCCACCTGTGAAGCCTCCGGCGCACCTCCGCCAAACTGGCCGTTGAACAGGCCCAGTGCCAGGACAAAGATGAGCAGGAAGGCCGACAGCGCCGTGGCCCCACGCAACGCCGGATAGAGTTGCAGTAGCGGCTGGGCCTTGGGGCGGCTATAGGCGGCGGGATTCAGGGCGAAGCTGCGCGGCACGCGACGGCGCGGCATGGCCCGCAGTTGCAGGCGCAACACCCGCAACTGCTCGACCTCGGTCCGCAGCCGGGCATCGGCGGCCATCTGCGCTTCGAAGCGCGCCCGCTCGGCCGGCGTGAGAACATTGTCCAGGTAGGCGTCAATTGCCTCCTGTTGTCTGTCGCCGTCGCCGCGGTCCCGCTTGAAGTCGAACATGGTTTCACGCAACGACCTGTCAGGTCTCGATAGGCCTGACAGGTCTGATCTAATCTCTTCTAACTTCCTCTGGTATCTAGACGATAAGCTGGCGGCAATAGTTCCCCGCCCAGTGATTGCAGGCAGTCGCGCAGCTTGGCCCGCGCCCGGCTGATGCGCGACTTGACCGTGCCCAGCGACACGTGGGTGATGTTGGCGATCTCCTGGTAGTCGTACCCCTCCACGTCGCTCAACACGGTGACGATACGCTGGTCGTCCGGCAGGTCGCGCAGGCAACGCTCAATGGTTAGAGCCAACTCGACGCGCTGGCGGTGGGCCTCCGGGCCGTCCTGCGGGCTGCGCAGAAAGGCGAACGACTCGTTCTCGTCCATCATCTCGTCGAGTGAAGATTGCGGCCGCCGCTTGCGCCGCCGCAACTCGTCGTAGCAGCGGTTGGTGGCCACGCGGATGAGCCACGATTTGAAGCTGCCGCCGCGGAAGGTGCGCAGGCTCTGATAGGCAGTAATGAACGTCTCCTGTGCCACATCTTCGGCCGCGGCCGGATCGCCCATGATGCGATAGGCAACGTTGAAGACAAGCTCCTGATACTGGACCACCAGCCGGTTAAAGGCGACCACGTCCCCTTTTTGCGCCTGCTGGATGAGAGATTCTTCGTTCATCATCTTAGACCTCAGAGGTTTTCTTAAACCTCTGAGGTCTGTCGCCGTTCGACAAATTGACAGACACCCGACCTTCCTCTATACTCCCCGTCAGATCATTCGCGCCGAAGTGGCGGAACAGGCAGACGCGCACGACTCAAAATCGTGTTCCCTCGGGAGTGTGGGTTCGATTCCCACCTTCGGCATCCATTATAGTCCCGCGCCGGTGGCGGGCAACCAAAGGGCTTCCATCGCGGAAGCTTTTCTTTTTGCAGCACGGCGGCGGGTGCTGCGCAAATCGGTAAATGGGCACGAAAAGGCGACAAACGTTCGGTGTGGCACTCCTGGGTCTGCTGCTGGGCGCGGCGCTGGGGCTGCTGGCCGGCTGGGTGGCGTGGCCCGCCCGCTATGACAGCGTGACCCCTGACCTTCTGGCGGCCGACTATCAGACAGAGTATGCCAGCCTGATCGCCGCCGACTACGCCCGCACGACCAACCTCGACCTGGCCCGCAACCGCCTCGCTCGCCTCGGTCCCGCGGCTATCACCCTCCCGGACCTGTCTCTTATACACATCTCCGAGCCCACGCGACCCTACTAGACATCGTATGCCGTCTTCTGTCTCAAAACAAAAACTACATCA
>CALLZA010000482.1 GCA_937858165.1 uncultured Ardenticatenia bacterium | reverse complement strand
TTGAGGAGAAACGCCCCTCAGATGTGGCAAGGGGCAGATGGGGGTGTGGTGAACTATGGTAGGCGACCCGGGTGCGCGGGCCGAGAGGACACGGGGAAAGATGAGCCAATGTAAAAGAAAAGGGTGCGACTGCTTCGGGACTTTGTTGCTCGCCCCTTGCAAATGGCGGAGCGCCCCCCCCCGCCGCACCTTCTCCATCTCCAGGTCGAGAATCTGCTGCGTGTACCCCTGCATGCGGCGAATCTCCGGGAAGGTCAGCCCCAGGCTCTTGACCAGCTCGATGTTGCGCAGCGACTCGGTCATCGTGCCGTACATCGTCCGCGTCTGGCGCACGATGGCCCGCTGCGTCGTGCGAATCTTCTGGCTCAGCAGCCCCGTCAGCCCGCCCAGCACCAGCACGCCGATGACGAAAACCGGGATGAGCAGCCAGTGGCGCGTAATGGCGTACCAGATCAGGAAGCCCATGCCGACGACGGTCGAGAAGAGGATGTTAACCGCGGCGTTGATGAAGCGCTCGGTGTCGTTGCGCACCTTTTGCAGCAGGGCCACCGTCTCGCCGCTGCTGCTGTCTTCATACTCCTGGTAGGTCAGGCGCAGCGTCTGGCGCAGGCCGTCGTTGAAGAGCTGCATCCCCGACGACTGGACGACGTAGGTCAACACGTAGTCCTGCAACGACTTGGCCAGCCGGGCGACGAGGGCCACGCCCACGGCCAGCGCCAGCCAGCCCAATACACCGCGCACCAGTTCGCTCTCCGGCCGCCCGGCGGGGTTGAGCGCGTACTCGTCGATGATGCGGCCGAGGATGAGCGGGTCTACCAGGTCGAGCACCTGGCCGACGGCCGCCAGCAGTAACGAAACGAATACCCACTTACGGAGAGGGCGAAGGTAGCGCCATAGTGTTTTCATACGTCGGTGCCGTTGCCGATCATCGGCCGACCGGGGCAGGAATGGGCCAATGGTAGCGCCCACCGCCGGATTGGGCGACTTTCAACCGCTGGTTGGCCTCTTTCCAGCTCAACAGTTAGCGCTTCTATTCACGGGGCAACCGATTTGCTCTACACTTCACGCTGACACTGACTTGTGAATCCAGGTAACACATCGAACCCCTGTCCACTGACCTACTGACCACTGCCCACTAACCCATGTCCCTCTTCACCCAGCTCCCCTACGCCCTGACCCTCCTCATCGTCCTGGCCATCTGGGCCACGCCCGACGTGCTGGACTCCATCCGCAAACACCCCAAGGGCGACACGGTCGTCGTGCGCGACGGCGGTTCGCACAACCTCTTTCGCCTCGGCCTGTCGGCGGCCATCATCGCTGCCGCTCTGCTGGCCCACTTCCAGCCGCAGGGCACGTTGCCCTATCACCGCCCCTATCTCTTCGTCCTCGGCATTCTGCTGGCCTTTGCCGGGTTCGCGCTGCGGCGCTGGGCCATTCGGACGCTCGGCCGCTTCTTCACCGTTGACGTGGCGACCTTTGCCGACCAGCGCGTGGTGGATGCGCCGCCCTATCGCCGCATCCGCCACCCGGCCTACAGCGGCAGCATCCTCTCCCTATTGGGCACGACGCTGATGTTGGGGCACGGGTTGGGGCTGCTGCTGGTGGCCCTGGCCATCGTCGTCACCTTCGGCTACCGCGTCCGCCTGGAAGAGCGCGCCCTGCTGGAAGCGCTGGGCGAACCCTACGCCGACTATATGCGCCGGACGAAGCGGTTTATTCCCTATCTATGGTGAGCTCAGTTGGAGCGCAGAGGAGCGGGGGAGCGGGGGGACAGGGGAGATGAAGAACACCAACCAACAACCGACAACTGACCTACTGAATACTGGCTACTTCACCAACCGCTCCACCACCCGCCGAACCTCCCCCTCAAACGCCGTGTTGATCGGGTAAACCAGGTTCTGCCGGCGGATGACGGCGCTGCGGGCGGCCACGTAGGCGTTGAGCAGCTCACCCAGGCCGCGCAGGGCGGCTGCGGCGTCGTCGCCGAAGTTGGCCCGCAGCAGCGCCGCCCGCGCCGGCTCCTCCGGCGGCAGCGCCGCCAGCAGCGGCGGCAGGGTGAAGGTGAGCAGTTGCAGATAGACGGGGAAGGGCTTGTCGGTGTCGCCGCGCTTCAGCAGCCGCAGCACGTCCCAGAACATAACCCAAAAGCGGTCGTCCAGAATGGTCAGGTCGGCCGGGCTGATGTAGGGCTGGGCCGGGGCCAGGCGCGAGGAAGCGGCCTGGAACGTCTCCGCCCAGCGACCGGTGTCTTTCAGCACGCGCAACTCGCGGTCGCCAGGGTTGGGGGCCAGGCTGTCGGTCGTCTCGAAGCGGAAGTCGGCCTTGGCCCCATTGCTATACAGGGCCACATGCAGATAGGGGCGCACGTGCTCGGCGTCGAAGGCGCGCACGGCCACGTAGGGCATCACCGCGCGCACAAACTCCCGCCGCTCGGCCCAGGCCGCGTCGCGCTCGGCGGCGTTACCGTAGACCAGAGCGATGTCGACGTCGGAAAAGGCATCGTCGGCGCGGCGGCCGAAGGAGCCGGACAGGAAGCAGGTCAGGATGCGCGCCTCGGTCATGACGTGGCGCTGCAAGCGGCCGATGAAGCGTTCTTGTTCGAACATAGCTCAAGAGTCGGAGGAAGAAACCACAGATTACTCAGATTTCACAGATTCAAAGAAAATCGGTGTAATCTGTGGTTTTTATCTTCTTAAATCACAAAGCAGCCCAACAACCGCATAATGCCCACCACTGACAAGCCCAGCGCCGCCCCGGCCAGGACCTGAGCCGGCGTGTGGCGCTTCAGGTAGAGGCGCACGTAGCAGATAAGCACCGCCACCGGCAACACCACCAGCCCGACCAGCGGGCCAAAGACGAACGCGGCGATGAGCCATGAGGCCGCGGCGGCCGTGGCATGAATGCTGATCAGCCAGCGACTATTGATGAGGGCCAGGGCGCTCAGGGTGACGACATTGAAGATCGCCAGACAGCGCAGCAGGGCCGGGCCGTTGAGCAGCGTCAGCAGGCCATAGACCAGCGCCCCCGACGCCGCGGCCGTTAGATAGGGGATGTGGCGCTCGCGCGTGGCGCTCATGTGCAGATCGCCGATGCGGCCGGTGCGCATCAAATAGAGGATAACCAGCATCGGCGTCAGGGAGATGATCAGGGCATAGAGCGCCCCCCAACCGAAGCCGGGCCACCACCCCCGCTCGCGCACGCCCAACGCCAACCCCGTCGCCGCGAACATCGTCGGCGGGCTGATGACGTTGGACAGGACGCGGGCCAGCTTCACCCAGCCGACGCGATCGGCTACGTGTGTGTCTCTTGGTATGCTCATGACGGTCGGGCCGCCCTGTAGGCCGGGCCGCCCACTTCCCAATCTACTACACCGGCGAGGAGAGTTCAATGGAAAGAAAGGTTCCAGGGGCCAGGGGCCAGGAAAGAGTGCTCTTCCCTGGCCCCTTGAACCTGGAACCTGGCCCTAATTGAATCAGGTGCCTTCTTCCCACGAGTCGAGGTACTTGGTCTGCTCCTGGGTCAAGGTGTCGATCTTGATGCCCATTGCATCGAGCTTGATGCGGGCGATCTCCTGGTCGACCTCGGCCGGGATGGTGTAGACACGGTTCTCCAGCTCGTCCTTGTGGTCAATTAGGTACTTGGCGGCCAAGGCCTGCCCGGCGAAGCTCATGTCCATGACCGACGCCGGATGCCCCTCGGCCGCGGCCAGGTTGATCAGCCGCCCCTGCCCCAGCAGGTTCAGCCGGTGGCCGTTGTGTTTCATGGTGAACTGCTCCACGAACGGCCGCACCAACTTCGGATCGTCAACCGACAGCTTGCGCAGCGCCGGCTTGTTGATCTCCACGTCGAAGTGGCCCGAGTTGGCCAACAGCGCGCCGTCCTTCATGCTCATGAAGTGGTGCTCGTCCAGCACGTGGATGTCACCCGTGGCGCTGATGAAGATGTCGCCGATGGGCGAGGCTTCGGCCATCGTCATCACGCGGTAGCCGTCCATGACCGCTTCCAGGGCCTTCAGCGGGTCGATCTCGGTGACGATGACGTTGGCCCCCAGACCGCGGGCGCGCATGGCGATGCCGCGGCTGCACCAGCCGTAGCCGGCAACGACGACGTTGCGCCCGGCCAGCAGGATGTTGGTCGCGCGAACAATGCCGTCCATGGTCGACTGGCCCGTGCCGTAGCGATTATCGAACATGTGCTTGGTCAACGCGTCGTTGACGGCCATCATCGGGAATTGCAGCGCCCCGTCGCGGGCCATGGCCCGCAGGCGAATAATGCCCGTGGTCGTCTCTTCCGTGCCGCCGAGCATGTTGTCGATCAGGTTGCGCCGATCCTTGTGGATGGTGCTGACCAGGTCGGCGCCGTCGTCCATGACGATGTGGGGCTTGTGGTCGAGCACAGCGTTAAGGTGCTTGAAGTAGGTCTCGTTGTCTTCGCCCTTGATGGCGTAGACCGGGATCTCATAGTGGCTGACGAGGGCCGCGGCCACGTCGTCCTGGGTGCTCAGCGGGTTGCTGGCGCACAGCACCACGTCGGCCCCGCCCTGGTGCAGGCTGGCCATCAGGTTGGCCGTCTCGGTCGTCACATGCATGCAGGCGCTGACGCGCAGCCCGGCGAAGGGGCGCTCATCCTTAAACTGCTGCTGGATGCCGCGCAACACCGGCATCTCCTGCTCGGCCCATTCGATGCGATGCCGGCCGCCGGGAGCCAGATCGATGTTCTTGATGTCGAAGTCCATGTTCTACTATTTCTCCTTAAACTGGCCTTGCCGCGCCCCCTAGGGAGCGACGGGCAGAGGCGACGGGATGTACTCAGGTGCGACGAGCAGCGCGTCGAGCACGCCCTCGTCATCGAAATGCTCGCGATAGCGCGCCACGAACTCGGCGCGGGTAAAACTGTGGTTTTGCGGCCCGAACTGCTCCAGCACGTAGGCGGCGGCCAGCGCGCCCATGCGCCCGGCTACGGCCCACGGCGCGCCCAACTGCATGCCGCGCAGCAGTCCGGCTCGGTAGGCGTCGCCCGCTCCGGTCGGCTCGGCCAGCACGCGCGGCGGCACGGGCGGAATCCACAACTCCTGCCCCCCCACTACCAGACGCGAACCGGACGCGCCCATCGTCATCACCAGCCCGCCGGCCCGGTCGAGAATCTCGGCCTCGCTCAGCCCGGTCTTCTCTTTCACCAGACTGAACTCGTACTCGTTCAGCGACAGCAGCATGCAGCCGTCCAGCCCCTCGCACAACTCCTCGCCCGTCACGCGCAGCGTCTGCTGGCTGGGGTCGTAGATGTAGGGCAGGCCGATGGCCTTGCACTCGGCCACGTAGGCCCGCATGGCACCGGGGTCATTGGGGGTGATGATCGTCAGGTCAGCGTCAGGGGCGCAGTCGGCGAAGTGGAGCTTGCCGGCGTGGGCCATCGCCCCGGTGTAGAAGCTGGCGATCTGGTTGTGGTCTTCGTCAGTGTTGACGAAGAACGAAGCGCAGAACCTGTCTCTTATACACATCTCCGAGCCCACGAGACCGTACTAGATCTCGTATGCCGTCTTCTGCTTGAAAAAAAAAAACAGAAGAAACTATACTACGCATATAGATCTGACTTAAAAGCAAACGAGCACTCATCAAACACACATAATCAGCGAACATCTGCAACAAAGCAACGATCACACATCGCAGATAACACATGTGTTCACAGTGATCCACACTCAACATGCAACACAGA
>CALLZA010000481.1 GCA_937858165.1 uncultured Ardenticatenia bacterium | reverse complement strand
CTATGTTCCTTTCTGTCTTATGTCGTTTATTGTTGGAGAATTTAGCTATGTGTGCTGGAGTCGTTGTTGTATAGTTGTGTTTTGTGTTTTAATGATACGGCGGCCCCCGAGATCTACACTAGATCGCTCGTCGGCAGCGTCAGATGTGTATAAGAGACAGAAGCGGGACAGGCGCTCACGTCGTTGAAGATCAGTCTGGACCTGATTCGCGTGGGGCTGCCGCCGGAACAGGAGGCCCTGCGCGCCCGGTTGGCCGGCGTGGCCGCGCTGGCCGATGAGACGATGGAGACGCTGCGCACACTGGCCCATGACTTGCGGCCGCCCGGGCTGGATGCGTTCGGGCTGAACGTGGCGTTGGAGGGGCTGTGCTACGATTTTGGCGAGCGCACCGGGTTGGCGGTCACCTATCGCGGCCTGGAGTTACCCGAACTGCCGACGACCGTCGCCCTGTCTATGTATCGGCTGGTTCAGGAAGCTCTGACCAACATTGCCAAGCATGCCGAAGCCCGGCAGGTAGAGGTCGATTTAACGCGCGATGACGAACATCTCTATGTCAGTGTGATCGACGACGGCAAAGGGTTTGTGGCCGACGCCGATGCCGAGAATCCGCGCCGGCGTGGCGGCATCGGCCTGGTCAGCATGCGTGAGCGGGCCGAACTGTTAGGCGGAACGTTGACGATCGAGACGTCACCCGGCCAGGGCACTCATCTGACGGCGCGCATTCCCCTGGAACAAAAGGTGGGTGGAGAGTAACCATGATTCGTGTGATTATTGCCGACGATCATCACCTGGTTCGCCAGGGGTTGCGGGCCTTGATGGAGAACAGCCGCGAGGTCGAGGTCATCGGCGAAGCGTCTACTGGCTTTGAGGCTGTTGAACTGGTCGAGAAGTTGCAGCCGGACGTCGTTGTCATGGATCTGTCGATGCCGCGCCTGGACGGCGTTCAGGCTGCCACGCGCATCCTGGAGTTGAAGTCTCGTACCGAGGTGGTCATCGTCTCCATGCATGCCGATACGGCCATCGTCCAGAACCTGGTGCGGCGCGGCGTCAAGGGGTACTTATTGAAAGACGCGTTGTCCGGGGAGTTGATGTTCGCCATTCGCTCGGCCAGCGCCGGCAAGCTCTACCTCAGCCCGACTATCTCCGAAGCGGTTATGAATATGTTGATGACGCCCTCGGGTGAGGACGTGGTCGTCGATCTGACCCCGCGCGAGCGCGAAGTGTTGCAACTGGTGGCCGAGGGGCACACCAACAGCTCTATCGCCAACATCCTCAGCATCAGCGTCAAAACCGTCGAAAAGCATCGCGCCAATCTGATGAACAAGCTAGAGGCCGACGATTTGGCGACGCTCATTCGCGTAGCCATCAAGCGTCGCCTTATCTTTATGGACGCCTAGTTGGCTGTCGAGAGAAAGCGTCTGACCAGCGCGCAATGAGCAAGGGTATCCGCTATTTTTGTCAATTAGGCCAAATCCGGGCTAAAGGTAGGGTATTCCCCCATACTATTTACCCACTCATTGGGGCGATAATATGGACAAATGGTGTACCCAGCCCAGTTCAACGACGAACTACCATCCAAAAACATCGCTGCATACACCGCGGAAAAACTAATGAGCGCCATCCGAATCCTGATTGCCGACGACCACGCTCTCGTTCGCGAGAGCATTCGCGCTATTCTTGCCAGTCAGGGGGATATGGAAATTGTAGCTACAGCCGGGGACGGCAACGAGGCCGTCCAGTTGGCTATGGTTTATCAGCCTGACGTAGTTGTCATGGACATTTCCATGCCGAGCATGGACGGTCTGCACGCTACCGAACTGATCCACCGCGCTCGAGAAGCGACCAACATCATTATCCTGTCCATGCACGTCAATGCCGCTCTTGTGCAGCAGGCGTTGCGCATGGGCGCGCGCGGCTACGTTCTGAAGCGCCGGGCGACGGACGAACTGCCCGAAGCCATCCGCGCCGCCGTCCAGGGACAGGTGTTCCTTAGCCCGGCTATTCCCCCGTCTTATCTACCTCGCTAGGTTTTGTCTAGAGCCTGTTATGAACTATTGGTCACCAAAGTGATGACGCGATGAAGCATCAGGATGACAAAGGCCAAGTAATGCAGGCCAGCCAGGGTTTCCGGCAGTCGTTCGTAGTCCCGTGCCAGACGGCGGAAGCGGGCTGCCCAGCCAAAACTGCGTTCGACCACCCAGCGGCGCGGCAGCAGGACGAAGCCTTTCTTGGCTTCCGGCAGCTTGACGACTTCCAGTCGAATGCCATGGGCCAGCGCCGCTTCAGCCGGCTCGTCGCCGGTATAGCCCTGGTCAACAAAGACAAGCTCGACAGCTTCATCGGTGACAGCCTGAATCTGTTCCGCCAGTTGCCCGACCTGGTCGCGGTCCTGTTGGTCGGCTGGGGTAACGTGCAAAGCCAACAGGTGGCCGAGCGTATCCACGGCCATATGAACCTTGCTGCCCTTGCGCCGCTTGGCGCCATCGTAGCCGGCGCGTGCGCCACTCTCTGGTGTCGATTGCAGCGTTCGACTATCCATAATCGCCGCCGTCGGCTGTCTCTGCCGGCCGTCAGCCAGACGCAGCACAGCCCGCAGGTCATGGGCCATACTCTCGAACACGCCGGCCTTCAGCCAGCGCTGCGTCTGCTGGTAGACCACCGCCCACGGCGGCAGGTCGTTGGGCATCATGCGCCACGGCGCGCCGGCCCGGATGAGCCAACGCAGTCCATTGAAGACCTCCCGCAGAGCATACTCGCGCTGCGGCGCGTCTTCGGTCATCAACGTCAGATAGCCCACGGTAAAAGCCCATTCTTCATCGTTGACATCACTGGGATATGCCTTCCGTGTCATCTGCCCAGCATATCCCAGCCTTACCAAAGTTCATAACAGGCTCTAGGGTCGAACACCTGAAGTCAGACGCGCCGCCGTTCAAGGGCGGCGTTTTTGTTGTATCCACTCTTGCACGCTCTTGCCTCCGCTATCCGGCTATTTTCCAGCAAAGTAGATGGTTCTCTCAGGAGAAATAAGGGTATCTCATACCCAATGGTGGGGGAGTTACCCATATCGGGGATACAGAATCTACGGCAGAATGATGTGTATAAGTAAGCCTATCACCTATTTACCACTAACTACTGAATGGTTTCTGCGACGATACAGAAACGTGACAAGGAGCGCCCTCATGATTCGTGTCCTGATTGCCGATGATTCTGGTCTGACCTGTGATGCTATGCGCACTATCCTGGATCGGGAAGAAGGCATCTACGTCGTGGGTTGTGCGCGTACCCTTGAGGAGACGGAGTTCTTGCTGCCGCACGCTAACCTGCTTCTGGTGGGCCCGGCCCTGGAAGGGGAGAGTATTCTCGAGCTGGTGCGCTGTGTTCACACCAAGCAGCCCGAGACTCGTATTCTCGTCGTCGGGGTCCGCAACGAGCCGGAGATGATCACGCAGCACATCGAGGCCGGGGCTATGGGCTACGTGTTGCGGCAGGAGTCGATGGCGACGCTGGTAGAGAAGATCCGCGCCGCCCACGCCGGTCAGGCTTTGGTCGCGCCGGACGTGACGCTGCACCTCATGCGCCGGCTGGTGCAATTGGCCCAGCAACCTTTCCTTGGCGCGTGGGACCTGGACGGCATGTCCGGCCTGCACGAGTTGACCTCGCGCGAGCGCGAAGTCCTCAGCCTGATCGGTGCCGGCTACTCTAATCGCGAGATCGCCGATGAACTGGTTATTGGCTGGGGCACCGTTAAGAACCACGTCCACAATATCCTGAAGAAGCTGGAGACGAACAGCCGGCATGAAGCGGCGGCTATCTACCGCGTGCATGCGCGGCAGGGCAACCAGATGGCCATGGCCGCCTAGCGCACACACGGACAGAACTTTCGGGGTTTTACAATCAGCAGGCTGACACTCTTGGACACTGGAGGGGCTTCTAGCAGTACACAGAAGCCCCTCCCGGCGTGTCTGGTAAACGCCGGCTTTGACGAGATTAATCACGTAGGTGGGAGCCAACCGGCCGCGACGATCAGCCGCGGCCACACCTACACCCAGTTCGATTCAACAAAGAGGATACGATGCTTTCATTTGTGCTGAGCGGCGGCGGAAGCCGCGGCGCTCTACAGGTGGGCGCGCTGCAAGCGCTGCTCGAAGAAGGAATCCGGCCCGATATGATGGTCGGCACGTCGATTGGGGCCATCAACTCGGTCTGGTTTGCCGCCAACCCGACGTTGCAGGGGATAGAGACGCTCAGAAAGCTCTACGCCACCCTGATGGTCGATGACTTCTTTCCCGGCGGGAATAAGTTCGCCGCCCTGAATCTGGTGCTGCAAATGCCGCACCTTTTCGCCAACGACCGTTTTCGTCAACTGCTGGAAGAGCACTTGCCGGTGAAGACGTTCGGTGAGCTGGCGCTGCCTTGCTACGTCGTGGCCACCGACATGGATAGCGGCGAAAACCGCGTCTTTGGCGACAACCCCGACGACCGCATCATCGACGGCCTGATGAGCAGCACGGCCATGACCCCACTGCATCCGTCGTGGGAAGTCGACGGGCGCGTCTACGCCGACGGCGGTCTGGGGGCCATGCTGCCTGTGCGCGAGGCGGCCGAGCGCGGCGCGACGGAGATCATCGGTCTGAACCTGGCCGCCCAGTTGCAGAGCGCCGAGGAGCGGCGCTCGACCGTGGACACGCTGACCCACGTCGTCGACCTGCTACTCCATTCGCAGGTCAAGAGCCAGGTCGAGGCGGTCAAGCGCATCGACCACGTCTCGCTCGAGGTGATCGACTTGAATACCGAGCAGTACCAGAACATGCGCTTTGGCGACAACCTGGCCGAGAGCATGGCTTACGGCTACCAACTCATGCGCGAGCATCTGACCCAGGTCAAGCCAGGGCATTCGGTGCTGCCCCGCCTGGCACAGCGCCGCTGGTGGCTCAAGCTCCCTGCGGAAGCGACGATCGACGCCGCTGATCCGGCAACCATATTGCCGCCGCCGGCCCGTCGCAGTCTGCCGCGCCGCGCGGCCCAGACAGTGCAGCTCTATCGCCACGCGGCTGTGGCGCTGGCCAAGCAAGGCCCGGCACTGGCTATGAGCGTGCCGCGCATGCTGCCGGTCGTCGGCCCGGTTGTCCGTAGCGGCGAGGCGATGTGGGGCCGGCTGCCGGTGGGCCGCGTTGTCGGCCCGCGGCGGCGCGGGCGTGCTGTTGCGCGGCCGTCGGCGATCGTTGTCGCTCCGGCCAACGCCGCTATGCGGAGTGAGCCGGTCTAACCCTGCGGCCATCCGCTTGCCTGAGGTATAGCCAAGTCAGAAGAGTCCCTCACGCTGAGAGTGCAAAGTACGCCAAGAGAAGGGTCTTCTTGGAGTGCTTTGCGCTCTTGGCGTGAGGTCTTTTAATATAGTCTAGCCGATGACTTCCAGCCCACCCATGTATGGCCGCAGCGCTTCCGGCACGGCGATGCGTCCGTCCGGCAACTGGTTGTTCTCCATCAGGGCGATCATCACCCGCGGCAAGGCCAGGCCGCTGGCGTTGAGGGTGTGGACCTGTCTCTTATACACATCTGACGCTGCCGACGAGCGATCTAGTGTAGATCTCGGTGGTCGCCGTATCATTAAAAAAAAAAGCGCAAAGTACAGACAATGCAATAAGCATAGTAACGAAAAAGAGAATAAGCAAAGAAGGAGACAGCA
>CALLZA010000480.1 GCA_937858165.1 uncultured Ardenticatenia bacterium | reverse complement strand
TTTGGTCGTCAACGGGTACTCTGTATGATTGTGGAGGTTAGAGTGTTGTGTCGTTGAGAATAGTGTGTGTGTTGACTTGTCAGTGATGTTGTTGTTTATTTGTACATGTGTGCGAGTGGGTAACTCGTTCGGTTGTTTTTTTTTTTTTCAAGCAGAAGACGGCATACGAGATCTAGTACGGTCTCGTGGGCTCGGAGATGTGTATAAGAGACAGGGGCACGGTGTAGCGCAACAGGGCGTGCTCGCGGAAACCGGCGATGCGCCCCCAGATGGCGGCCAGCCCCTCGGCGCTGGACAAATTGGTCGTCAGACCGCGCGAGCCGGTGGCCACGTCGCTCAGGTACTGGCGGCCCAACTCTGCGCCGATATTCAGCCCGGCGTTGTCGATGACGATAGTGTGAATGGGAATGCCCGCCGCCGCCGCCCGCGACGGTACGTCCGACGGCTGGGCCTGCGACGTGCCGGGGTCGGTGCCGTCGCTGATGAGGACGATGGACGCGGCCATCTCCGGCCGGGGCTTCAGATCGGGCGTCAGTTCGACCATGCGGATGGCGGCGTCATAGAGCGACGTCGCGCCTGCCTCGGCCGCCAGCGGCGTGGTGATGAATAGGTTGCTGACGCCATTGTGGAACGGCGTCGGGGCCAACAGCTCCTGCGGCCCATCGGCGCGGTTCTGATAGACGGCGACGTAGTCCAGCTGCTCCTGCATGTTGCCGGGACCGGCGTACTGGCGGATGGCTGACTCGATGGCCGGCAGTGGCTCGGTGATGCCGCCGGCGGCGTCGATCAGGAAGACGGTCAGCGTGCCCACCGGTGTGCGGCCGTCGAACACCACCTCATCGACCGGGAAACCGTTGTGGCTCACAAAAAGCGGCTCGGTGGCGAAGTCGATCGGCGCCCCCTGGCCGTCCATGCCGTAGGCCTGGAGCTGGACGCTGGGGAAGCTGTCGGTGTTGGAGCCGGTGATTGCGATCCGTCCGATCTGCGTCGTCTCCTGCGCGCCAACGACGGTCGACCGGCTCAGAACGGCAACGCCCAGCAGAATGACCACGGCCAAGATGAGGCTACGGAGTGCGCGACTGACGGGTCCCATGAGACTACTCCCTGCCAACTAGGTTATGTTGATATAATAGCAGACGGTGGGCAGAAAGGAAACAGATGATCGGCCGAACGAAACGCATTGGCCTTCTTTTTTACGCTCTGGCTCTGGCCCTACTCTCCGCGCCCCACATCGCGGCGCAGACGGTGGCGCGCGAGGAGCTGGGCGTGCGCGTCACCGCCGTGGACGCGACCGGCTTCCCCACCGTGCGCGTGCGCGTGTTGACAACCGGGCCGGGCAGCGCGCCGGTGGCCGACACGTCGCGCCTGCTGCTGCGCGAGAACGGCGTGCCCATCCCGGAGGCGACGGTGGGCAGCGCCCCGGTGGGGGTCGATCTGGTGCTGGTCATCGACGCCAACGTCGACTTCCTGCAAACCGATGAGCCGGGCGGGGCGACGCGGCGGGACAAAGTGGCCGAGAGCATCACCCGCTTGGCCACCACGAGCATGAACGCCGATGGACTGGACCGCGTGTCCGTCATCGTGCCCGACGCAGCGCGGCTGGAACCGACCTTCCTGGCTCAGGACGCAACGCAGCCGGACGAGGTGACCGCGGCCGTGGCCGCCTATGACGCCGCGCCGCCGGCCGACCAGCCGCTACGGGCCACGCCGCTGCAAGCGATGCTGACCGCGGCCATCGACCATCTGGCGGCGCGGCAGGCCGACGGCCGCTTCGGTGCGGTGCTGCTCTATACCGACGGCGCGCGCCTCGACCGGCAACTCGATGCCCCGGCGCTGGCCGCGGCGGCCCAGACGGCCGGCGTGCCCGTCTTCGCCGCCATTCTGGGCGCGGCTGTTTCTCAGGAGGAGCAGGCCAACGTCGACGCGCTGACCGAGCCGACCAACGGCCAGTCGATCCACATGCCCACAGCGGCCGACGCCGACCCGCTCTACGCGCTTTTCGCCGCCCAGGGGACGCAGATCGAGATGGTCTACCAGTCGGCGCTGCGCCAGAACGGGCCGCAGCAGGTGGCGGTCAACCTGGGCAACGTGCGCGACGCGGCCGAGTTCGAGCTGGCGCTGGCCGGGCCGACGGTGACGCTGGACGCGCCGACCAACGTCCGCCGCGCCGGCAGCGCCGTCGATACGCCGCTGCCGTTGTTGCAGCCGGCCGTGCTGCCGCTGACGGCCGTCGTCGCCTGGCCAGAGGGGCAGTCGCGCCAACTGACGGAGATCGTCTTCCTGGTCGATGGCGTGCCCCAGCCCCAGGCCGCGCCGCCCACGGCCGACGCTGCCGGCCGCATCCCCCTGGTGTGGGACATCAGCGAGCGCGAGGCGGGTATGTACCGCCTGTCGGTCGAGGTGGTCGATGAGCTTGCGTTCAGCGCCGCCGCTGCGCCGCTGGACGTGACCATCGAGGTCGTCCGGCCCAGCCCGCCGACGCCCACGCCCGCGCCAATACCCACGCCGGTGGTCGAGACAGCCCCCGGCCCAACGCGGCTCCTCTTGCCGCTGCTGCTGGCGCTGGCCGCGGGGGGGCTGCTGTGGGGCGTGCGGCGGGCGAGGCGCGGGCCGGCCGCGCCGCCCGCGCCGTCTGTGGCTCCGCCGCCGCCGCCACCACCCGAGGGGCACGTGGCTGTGCTGGAGTGGGCCGCGCCGGGCGAGGCGGGCGGCGAGACGATCGAGCTTCTGGCCGACAACGTAACGCTCGGCCGCGAGCCGGGCACGGTCGATATCGTTCTGGACGACCCGGCCGTCTCAAGGCTCCACGCCCGTATCCGGCGCGACGCCACGGGCGTCTACTGGCTCTATGACGAGGGCAGCGCCGCAGGCACGTTCCTGAACCACGAGCAACTCGGCTTGGCCCCGCGGCCGTTGCAGCACGGCGACCTGGTGCAACTGGGGCGGCTGACGCTGCGCTTCCGGCTGGAGTTGGCCGGTGGGGCTGGCCGCGCCGTCGCGCCAGAGCAACCGCAAACAGGGGGAGGGCCTGCGGATGACGCTGATTTCATGGCTGGACGCCGGTAAGAAAAAGGGCGGGCTCTTTTACACATCCTGCGGTGCCGGAGGACGTATTAGTGGAGAACTCGGGGGGTCGCGTATCACTTAAAAAAAAAAACACAATGAGGGAGGGGCGATGAGCGCAACGACAAACAACA
>CALLZA010000479.1 GCA_937858165.1 uncultured Ardenticatenia bacterium | reverse complement strand
CCGCTGGTCGCCCGGTTCATATGGTGTAGAGGGGAGGGAGTAGGAGTGTGAGAGTGGTCGTTAGCTCCTGGGGTGCGTGCCGACAAATCGGGGTGAAACATGGGATAGCCGCGCCGGTTGAAGAGTTGGTGAGGCTGGTTGGAGGAGGTGTGTAGGACGGCGGGCGCGGCCCGCAGCGCGGTGGGGGGCACTCGGGGCGGGGCCGGCCGGCGGGGCGCGGGGGAGGGGCGGGTTATGGTCGGGGTGGCCGGGTCGCGAGCGCGGGCGGCGCGGCTTTCCTCCGGCGGGTTCAGGCCATGACCGGGGCGGGGACGTGGCCGAGCTGGATGAGCAGGCCGAGGGTGTCGGCGTAGTTGTGGCCCTCGACGGCGTAGCCTTCGCCGTCAAAGGTCCAGATTTCGGCCACGTCGAGCGAGAAGGGGCGGCCGCTGGGCGGGAAGCCGAGAAACGGGCCGTCCTGGTTGCCGACGGCGCGGAACTGGGCGATGACCTTGTTGCCGGCGGTGACGTACTCGGCATCGACGATCTCGATGTCGGACGACATGGTGAAGTACATGCCCAGGAACTGGGCGAAGGCGTCGGCCGAGGGGAAGCGCTGGCCGGCGGCGTGGCCGTAGACGACGACGTCGGGGCGCATGCCCTCGATGACGGCGACCAGGTCGTGGCGGCTAAAGGCTTCGTGGGCGCGGCGAAGGGTATCGGCGGGGGTGTTCATCGGATTCTCCTTATTGGGGTTCGCATGTGTGTATCACGGTTACCAACGATGAACGCAGTATAGCCGCCGCGGCCGCCCACCCGACAGGCCATTTGGTGACCAACTTCTGCTCATAATCGGTAGGGCCATGGCCAAGAAAGTAGGTAGAAGACCTCACGCAAAGGCCGCTAAGGACGCCGGGAACGCCAAGAGAGGTCTTCTCGGCGTTCCTGGCGACCTTGCGCTCTTGGCGTGAGGCGTCTTACTGCCTTGGCAATCGGCGCTCATGGCCGAAAAGTGTCGGAAATCGACCAGCATCAGACCATTCTCGTTTGTTACACTGGGCGACAGAACAAATGTTCGAGTGAATTGGGAATGAATCGCGCGCCGCGTAGACGGATTCCGAATTCCTCATTCGTATCTGGAGGTCTGATGTTCTCGAACCCTTTCGACGTTCTCTGGAAGAGCCGCAAGTTCTGGCTGGCGGTCATCGCCGTGGCCCAGACGATCGTGTTCACGCTCGTGCCCGGCTTCCCCGACGAGGTGTGGCAGGCGATCAACGTCATCTTGCTGTTCCTCATTGGGGCCATTGCCGCGGAGGACGTGGCGATGAAGGTGAGGCGGTGAGGCGGAAGACAGACCGCTGACCGTCGACGGCCGACCGCTGCTGGACGACGGACGACGGGCGACGGCCAGAAAGACGACGGACGACGGACAACAGACCACGGCCAGAAGAGCGGGGTGCATCTGGAATTAGATGCTTTGCGGCGGTCGGCTGTCGGCGGTCGTCCCAACAAGGAGCCAACACATGAGCTTGTGGCAACGACTCACACAGCGTAAACAACTGGCCGCCGCCGCCGACTTGCGCGAGGGGGCGGCGGGGTGGTCGGCTGTGGCCGGGCCTGGCGCGCCGTTCGGCCGGGGGGATCGGCCGCCCGACGACGCGCGGCGGCAGTACGACGACGCTCTACTGGCCTGGCGCACCAACCCGTATGCCAAGCGCATCATCGACATCATCACCGACTACACCGTCGGCGACGGGCTGACGCCGGTCGCGCCGGGGGAGATCGGCCGCTTCGTCGATGCGTTCTGGTCGCACCCGCAGAACCGGCTCGACCTGCGCCTGCCGGAGCTGATGGACGAAGTGAGCCGCGCCGGCGACCTGTTCCTCGTCCTCTTCCGCAACCCGGCCGACGGGCAGAGCTACGTCCGCGCCGTGCCCAAGTCGGACGTGGTGGAGATTGTGACGGCGGAGAATGATTGGGAGCGGGAGATTGCGTATGTGGTGCGTTCTTTCCCAAGCGCGGGGGAGCAGGGGAGCAGGGAGGCAGGGGAGAACGCGTTGGGCGAGGCTCTTTCGCCCCTGCACCCCCGCTCCCCTGCTCCCCTGCCCTGCGGCACGACAATGTTTCTGTCGCCGCACCACCCCGACGCCGCCGCGGCCGACGCGGTGATGCTCCACTACAGCATCAACCGGCCGGTGGGGGCGCTGCTGGGGGAGAGCGAGTTGGGCAGCATCTTGCCCTGGCTGCGCGGCTATAGCCGGATGCTGGAAGACCGGGTGCGCCTCAACTGGGCGGCGCGGGCCTTCCTGTGGTTCGTGACGGTGCCCACCGGGCGGGTGAACGCCAAGGCGGAGCAGTACAGCGCGCCGCCGGAGCCGGGCAGCATCGTCGTTCACGACGAGGGGGAGCGCTGGGAGATGCAGGCCCCCAACTTGCGCGGGCTGGACGCGCAACATGACATGCGCGCCCTGCGCCAGGCGATCAGCGCCGGCAGCGGCCAGCCGCCGCACTGGCACGGCGACGGCGGCGACATCAACCGCGCCGTGGCCGGGGCGATGCAAGACCCGGCCGTGCGGCGGCTGCGGCGGCGGCAGCGCCACTTGCAGCACATCGTCATTGACCTGTGCGCCGTGGCCTATGAGCGGGCGTACCAGGTGGGGCGGGCGCGGCGGCGGCCGGATCGCTCGGTCATCCGCGTCGATCTGCCCGACATCAGCCGCGAGGACAACGAGAGCCTGGCCCTGGCGGCCGAGCGGTTGACCGGGGCGTTCGGCCAGTTGTTGGCGGCGCTGCCCGGCTTCTCGCCGACGCTGGTCGGGCAACTGCTGCCGCTGGTCTTCAAGTTCGCCGGCGAACCGCTGTCGCCGGGGTTGACCAACATGATAATCGACGAGATTACGAGTTGACGGGGGAAGAGGCTCACGCAAAGGCGCGAAGGCGCGAAGGACGCAAAGAAGAAAGAGTGCTCACGCAAAGACGCAAAGAACGCTAAGAAGAAATGTTTACGCAAAGATGCCAAGAACTCCAAGTAAAGAAAGCTCTTGAGCTTTGCGAACTTTGCGTCTTTGCGTGAGGTTCTTCTTCTTTGCGCCTTTGCTTCCTTAGCGTCCTTGGCGTGAGCTCTTCTCACGAGAGGAAAGACATGGCACGACGAGAGTTTACAGGAACGTTGATCGCCGCCGGGCCAACGCGGACGATGACGGGCGAGGCGGGGCGCTACACGATGACGGCCGAGGCGCTGCGCCAGGCGGTGGACGACGGGCTGTTCCGCGGCCTGGCTTGCTTTGTCGACCACGCCGAGCGGCCGTCCTTGCGGCGGCTGGTGGGCGTGTGGCACGGCGTCGAGTGGGACGCGGCGCGCGCGGCGGCCGTTGGGCGGCTGCGGGTCTACGACACGGCGGCCACGCGGCCGGTGGTCGAGCTGCTGGCGCAGACGCTGGGCGAGGCCGAGCCGCCGGACGTGGGCGTCAGCCTGGTGTTCCTGTCTCTTATACACATCTGACGCTGCCGACGAGCGATCTAGTGTAGATCTCGGTGGGCGCCGGATCATTAAAAAAAACACAACTGACATAGAGTACTGCACTATCCGCGATACCATAACGACACACCATTCTAAACGTGACCAGACGTACACGTCATCAAGAACTGGACGGAACAGAAGCACAAAGAGCATACTCTATGTGGG
>CALLZA010000478.1 GCA_937858165.1 uncultured Ardenticatenia bacterium | reverse complement strand
CCTTGTGAGTGCGGAGGGGCACTGGGGGCAGGTCCGGGGGTGGTTGCGAGACAAGGGTGCACGCGTGGTGAGCACCGCGCCAAAGGGGGGATAGAGGAGGTAGGAGGTCGATAGTTCGTGCACGGCCGCCCGCCGATGAAGCCTCTCGGGGCCGGGCCGAGGCCATTGACGGCGGCTGGGAAGAGACCCTGCGCCGTGGCCCCCAGCCCGGCGGGCGCGGCCGTGTCGGCGTCGGCCACACCCGCGGCCCACAGGACGGCAAACGACGGGCCGTGGAGCAGGCTGATGGGCAGGGCCAGCCACGGCGCGCCCATGAATGCCAGGGCAAAGAGGCGCATGACGCCCATGGCCAGCCCGAAGGCGAGGAGCCGGTTGACACCAAAGCGGGCCATCAGGGGGCCGCTGAGAAACCAGAAGGGCACTTCGCTCAGGGTCGAGGCGGCCAGCGTCAGCGACATCAGAGTGCGGCTGGCCCCCAACTCTTCCAGATAGAGGAACTGGTAGCTGAGCAGCACGCCCAGGCCGATGCCGTAGATGAGGGCAACGAACAGCAGCAGCAGGAAGCGCCCCCGGCGCAGCAGGCGGCCCAACCCGGCGCGGTAGGCGGCGCGCCCCACGTCGCCGGCGGCCATCGGCAGGCGCGTCGCGGCCACGAAGCACAGCGCCATGAACGCCAGAAAGCCGTAGAACGCCCAGCCCAGCCCCAGACGCTGGAGCAGCGGCCCCAGCAGCAGCGCCGCCCCGCCCCAGCCGAACGCGCCCCAGACGCGCACACGACCGTACTGCGCCCGACGCTCGCCCAGGATACCCAACACGGCATTGTCCACCAGCGGCGCGATCGGCCCGACGAAGAGGGCGTAGAGGACGACGGCCCCCAGCATGGCCGGAAAGCCGCTGACCAGGTAGAGGAGCAGCACCGACGCCCACAGCCCGGCGATGGTCAGCAGCAGGACGGCGCGGTGGCGGCGGGTGGCGTCGGCGATACCGCCCCAAAACGGGGCGCTGGCCAGGGTGATGAGCGGGATGATGCCGGCCAGCACACCGATCTGCGCCCCGCTGAGGCCCTTCTGCTGGTAGTAGAGGGTCATGAACGGTATGAGGCAGGCCAGGGCCGCGTAATAAAGGGCGTAGACCGCCTTTGGGCGTGTGGTAGACATCTTAGTTGCTCCGCCCCGCGGCCAATGCCGCCTGTCGCGCGTGTTGGCGCAGACCGATGAAGATGACCAGGGTTGCCAGCAGCAGCCAGCCGACGCTCTGGAACAGGAAGGGCGCACCAAACTGCTGGTAGATAACGCCGCCGCTCAGATTGCCCAGGGCGGAGCCGAGGCCGAACATGGCGCTGGCGAACGCGCCCTGGGCCGTGGCCCCCAGCCCGGGTGGGGCGACGCGGTTCGATTCAGCGACACCGGCGGCCCAGAACAAGGCGTAGGTCGGGCCGTGGAAGAGGTTGATGACGACGACCCAGCCCGGCGCGGCGATCCAGGCGTAGGCAAAGGCGCGCGCGGCCATCAGCGCCAGGGCCACGGCCATGACCCGGCTGACGCCGAAGCGCCGCAACAGCCGCCCGGCCAGAAAGAGGAACGGCACTTCGCTGACCGTGGCCGCGGTCAGGGTGACGGCCATGAGCGATTCGCCCGCGCCCATCGCCCGCATGTGGAGGAAGAGATAGCTGAGCACCATCGACAGGCTCATGCCGAAGACGAGCGCCGTGAAAAGCAGCGTCAGGTAGCGGCTGTCGGCCAGCAGGACGCGCAGACCGCCACGGAAGCTGCTGCCCGGCGCGGCCTGGGTCTGGACCAGCGGCACGCGCAGGCCGATGAGAAAGACGACGGCCAGCAACGCCAGGTTGATGGTGAACGCCCAGCTCAGTCCGGCGCGCTCCAGCACCGGGCCGGCCAGCAGCGCCGATACCCCCCAGCCGACCGACCCCCACAAACGGATGCGGCCGTAGTCGGCGCGGTTGTCGCCCAGTTGGGCCACGACGCTGCTATCGATGAGCGCGCCGATGGGCGCGGCGAAGAAGGCGTTGATCAGCACCAGCGGCAGGAGACCGGCCAGCCCGGTGGCCCGGCTGACGAAGAACGTGGCGACCCACGAGCCGGCGATGCCCGTCAGCAGGATGGCGCGGTAGCGGCGCGTGGCGTCGGCCGTGGCGCTCCACAGCGTGCCGCTGAGCATGCCGGTCAGCGGCACCAGGCCGGCCAGTAGCCCGATCTGCGTTCCGCTCAGGCCGAGTGACTGGTAGTAGAGCGTCAGAAAGGGGGACAGGGCCGCCATGGCGGCATAGAAGATGAAGTAGAAGAGCTTGGCTTTGTTCAAGGGGTCAAACCTGAGTCTTGGTGCGTCGCACTTTCTGAAGTGCGATGCACCTTCTTGGTGGTGAGAGTCATGAGCAGCGCTTTCTGGTGGGCAAGCTCAAGAACGTGCCACGCACCTTAGAAAGTGCGATGCACAGAGCTAAGGGGCGGCGTCGCGGTCAATGGCCGCTAGTGTCTCTTCGAGCGTGGCCCCACCTTGCAGGAAGGTCAGCAGGCGAGGGTAGGTGAAGTCGTGCCAGACGCGGTCGCGGTCGGCCAATGCCCCTTCGGACTGGGCCAGGGGCAGCAGCGGCAGCCACGCCGCGAACTGAGGCACGCGGGCCACCAGTTGCTCGCCCGCCGCGCCCTGGCCGTTGGCCTGCAAGGCCGGCAGCGCGCCCGCGGTCAGGCTCCATTGCAGGCTCGTGGCCGGGTCGAGGGTGGCGAAACGGATGAAGTCCCAGGCTACGTCCGGCGCGGCGCTCGTGTGGCTGACGGCCAGGCCGCGGCCCGGCCCGGCGACGAGGCCCGGCGCGCCCCCGGCCGAGGGCAGGGGCACGGCAGCCAGTGTGGCGGCGGCGTCCGGTCGGGCGGCCACTAGCGCGGCCACGGCCGACGGCGCGACCAGCCCCATCGCGGCCCGCCCCTCGACGACGGCCAGGCCGATGGGGCCGCTCGTCTCATTGAACAGGGTCGGGTCGATGGTCCCCTCGTCGACGAGACGCTTCATCAGCCCCAGCGCCGCCGCGCCCCGAGGGGTATTAACCGTTGGTGCGCCGTTGGTCACGACCTGCCCGCCGTTTTGCAGGATGAGCGAATAGAACATGGCCGGCAGGGTCTCCGCGCTGATGAAGTGGAAGCCGGCGCGGGTCATGGCGCTGCCCTGGCCGGTGGTCAGGGCGCGCGCGTCGGTGATCAGCTCGTCCCAGGTGGCCCAGCCGGCGGCGATGTCGGTCAGGCCGGCTTGGGCCGCTGTGGCTGTGTTGATGAGGGCTACGCCGTAGGCCATGTCGAGCGACTGGGGCAGGGCGTAGAGCCGATCACCGCAGACGTAGGCACCAACGGTCGCCGGGTAGAAGTGCGTCGTGGCGTTGGCCGGTGTGATGAGGGCGTCCGGCGTCTCGGCTAGCGCGCCGGCGTCGGCCAGGGCGCAGGCGGAGTCGGGCAGGTGCACGATGTCGGCCGCTGTGCCCCCGGCCAGCGCACCCGCGAGCAACTGGGAATAGGCAGCCGGGTCGAACGGCCCCCGGGCTGTCTCTTATACACATCTGACGCTGCCGACCAGCGATCTAGGGGAGCTCTCGGGGGTCGCCGGATCCTTAAAAAAAAAAAAAAAAAACAGAGAAAACTGAAGGAGAAGGCCAAAAACGA
>CALLZA010000477.1 GCA_937858165.1 uncultured Ardenticatenia bacterium | reverse complement strand
TGTTGTATATGTTACCAGTGTTATGAGATTCATAGTGTCGCGATCGCGTCATCATGTTGTGGATTGACAGTTATCTGTGTCTGTACTACGCTGTATAAGGTTAGTCTGGTTTCTTTTTTTTTTTCAAGCAGAAGACGGCATACGAGATCTAGTACGGTCTCGTGGGCTCGGAGATGTGTATAAGAGACAGGGATCGCCCCAGGAGTGCAAGACCGCGTGCTCCGGCAGCAGCGGTGGAGGCGCGTCGAGCGGCGGAGGCGCGTCGAGCGGCGGCGCGCCGAGCGGGGGCGGAGGCTCCGGCGGCGGCGGGACGCCGAGCGGCGGCGGGGGCTCGGGCGGCGGCGGGACGCCGACGGGGGGGGGGGCCCCGGGGGGGGGGGGGGAGGCCGGCCCATCACCCAACCCCCCCGCGTTGCCGCGCGGCGGGTGGGTGGGGGCCCCCTTGCCCGCCACAACCGCCGCCGAGGTAGCCGGGCTGACCGCCGGGTTGGCTTCTCGCGGCGGGATCAGCGTGTCCGCCCCGCTGGCCAGGTCCGGCCCGTCGGGCGGAATCTGCCCCGTCAACAGCGTGTAGAGCGTGGCCCCCAGGGCGTAGACGTCACTGCGGGCGTCCGTCCGGCCGCGGCCGTACTGCTCCGGCGGGCTGTAGCCAGGCGTGACCGCCCTGGCCCCGATGGTCGTGCTTTTGCTCGCCTCGTAGACCTTGGAGATACCGAAGTCAACCAGAATCGCCCGACCCTCTTGCGTGATGATGACGTTATCCGGCTTGATGTCGCGGTGGATGATGGGCGGCGTGCGCGTGTGCAGATACTCCAGCGCGTCGGCCACCTGGCGAATCCACGGCAACACCTCGGCCTCGTCCAGCGGCCCGCCACGCTCGACCAGCAGGTCGCTCAGGCTCTTGCCCTCGACGAAGTCCATGACCAGGTACTGCCCCTGTCCGGGCAGGACGAAGTGATCGATGACCCGCGGCAGATTGGCGTGGCGCAGCCCGGCCAATAACTGGGCCTCGCGCTCGAACTGGCGCTGCGCCTCCATCCCGCCGCCGCTATTCTCCTTCAGGGCCACCGGCTGCAACAGCGACAGATCCCAGGCGCGATAGACCGCGCCGAAGCCGCCCTGGCCGACGAGTTTGGCAATGCGGTAGCGGTTGTTGAGAATGTCGCCCGTTTTGAGCGTCATGCCTGCCTCTTCACGCCGTGCGGCCAGGCCTAGTGTGTTACCAAGTTAGCGCACGACGTCCAAGCGCCACATGCCGGTAACCATACCGGCCACATTGTCGAACGTCAGCAAGACGAACTTCGCCCCTCGAGTGATGCGGCTACGTTGCCGAGACATCTCGCTGTAATAGCGGTCAAAGGTGATCGTATCACCTCCCTCTATTGTGACGGCATGGATGCCACCACCTTCCCAATCGCCAAAGCGACGGCCGAAGCTATCAAATACGGCAAAATTGCCGAAGTCGACTTCTGCAATTACCGTCGAGTTGAGATTGTTAGTCAGTTCGAACCAGGCCCGCGCTGCATGGTCACCATAGTCGCTCTCGGCCGATACTTGTAGATCGGCTAATCGCAAGGTAAGTCCGTCTTGCTCCCAGGCCTCGCCAATAGCCTTTGTCGCGTTAGTGGCCGGCTCTGCTATAGGCTGCAACTGGGGATTAATGTCATACTGCCAGCGGGCCGCGGTAATGGTCGACAGTCGGTCGACCACGACTTGGACAAAGCCAGCGTTGCTGGGTACACGGCTGCGGTTCCTGGGCGTTACGGAGTAATAGCGGTCGAAGTCGAAGTTAGCCCCCGCTTCGACCCAGACCGACATTAGCCCACCTTCCCAGTCGCCATAGCGTGTGCCGTGGCCATCCTCCAGGTAGATCGCGCTCCAGTCGATGGGTAGAAGCAGCCGCTGTCCAGTCTTGTTGACCAAACGGAACCATACCCGCGCCGCATGGTCGCCGTAGTCGCTTTCAGCGGAGACCTGGATTGTTCTAGCCGTCAGGGAGACGCCGCTTTGCTCCCAAGACTGATTGATGCGCAGGGGGGCTGTTTGTGGCGGCGTCTCGCCAGTGGACAAGCGCACATCGAGCGGTACTCTCCACGTGGCGCGGGCTATGCGGCCGACATCCTCAGCCGTCACCAGTACGTAGCTCGAGCCACGGGTGATCCGACTGCGCATGCGGCTGCGATCGCTGTAGTAACGATCAAAGGTAAGTGTATCGTTGGCTTCGATAGACGCGGCGTATACCCCACCGCCATCCCAGTCTCCGAAACGGCGACCGTAACTGTCGAAGAGAGCAATTTGGCCGTAATCTATTTCGACCAACAACTCTTGGCTCGTATGATTGGTGACCTCGAACCAAGCCCTGGCTGCTGCGTCGCCGTAGTCACTCTCGGCCGAAACTATTAGACCTGTCAATCGTAAAGACAGGCCGTCCTGCTCCCACGCCCCGCCGATGCTCTCCGTCGTGCCGGTAACCCGCGCGGCGTCGGGCTGAAGTTGGGAATTGATGTCATACTGCCAGCGAGCATTAACCACACGCGAGAACTCCCGGGCTACGACCTGGACAAAAGTAGCATCGTCTGGAACGCGGCTGTGGTTCCTGGGTGTTACGGCGTAATAACGATCGAAATCAAAGTTCTCGCCTGTTTCAACCCAGACCGACGTCTGCTCGCCTGGGTCCCAGTCAATGTAGGTATTGCCGAGGCTGTCTTCCAAATGGATATGGGTCCAGTCAATATCGACTAGCAAACGCTGCCCGGTCTTGTTCACCAGACGGAACCAGATGCGCGCCGCGTGATTGCCGTAGTCGCTTTTGGCTAACACTTCAATCGCTCGGGCAGTTAGCGAAACGCCGTCGTGCTCCCATGGCTGATTGATATGTGCCACCCCGGTCAGGCCAACCGGCAGTGTCACCTCAAGTGGTTTGGCCGTGGCGGTGATTGGGGTGGGAGTGGTGATAGTTGTGACGGTAGCTGGGAGTAGGGTCGGAGTCGCGACAATATCTTCCATGACGAGCGTCGCCGTTGGCTTGTCGGGCTCAGCAGGCTTGTTGCGAGTGACGGTTGCTTTGGTTGTAGTTGTATCGCCCGGCCTAGTCGTCGTGGCTGTACTGTTAGATGTCGGGTCGGCCAGTACTCTCGCCATGTCTTGGGAGGTGGCACTGGCCGGTACAGTCGCTGCGCTTGACGTAGCAGGCTCCGTCGTTGATGTGACTGATGGTTCGGCCGGAATCGTTGAGGTGTTGGAAGATGCTGGTTCCGCCTGCAAGGTGCTCGCCACTAAAGTAGACTCTGAATTGTCCGGAGCAAAAGGCGAAGGGCCAACCGGGCCAAACGGGGCTAGGTATGCTAGAAGTGCCAAAATGAACATGGCGAAGGCAAGCAACTTTCCGATAGTGTCCTTAGTGTCCTTGCGAGGCTCGTTCATGCTATAGTTATCCCTCCATCAAGCCCCCGCGCAGCGAAAGCCGGTATTGGCGTCGGCCGTCACCGATGGGTCGCCGAAGCGCTGCGTGTTGTAGATGGCGTCGTCGTAGTCGCGCCAACTGGCCCCGCGCTGCGCCCGTTGCGTGCCCACGTCCGGCCCCTGGGGGTTGTCGCCGGGCGAGCGGGCGTAGTAGTCGCGGTCGTACCAGTCGTTGACCCACTCGTAGACGTTGCCCAGCATGTCCAGCGCGCCCACCCAGCTCGCGCCGCCGGGATAGGTGCCCACCGGCGCGGTGAACTCGTAGCCGTCATCGACGCGACTGTCGGCCCAACTGTTGGGGCAGTTGCTGTCGCAGTAGTTGAGCAGCCCCGTCTCAAAGGTGTTGCCCCACGGATAGGCGTCGTTGCCTGGGCCGCGGGCGGCGTACTCCCACTCGGCCTCGGTCGGCAACCGGCCGTCGCGCCAGCGGCAGAAGGCGTCGGCCTCCTCCCACGTCACCATCACCACCGGATGCTCCGCCAGCCCGCTCACGTCACTGCTCGGCCCCTGGGGATGCTGCCAGTTCGCGCCGTCGACGAAGTTCCAGCCGCCGGCGGTGTGGGCCTCGCCGCCGCCACGCCGCTCGGCGGTCGTCACAAGACTAGTGTCGGCCACAAAGGCGGCGAACTGGGCGTTGGTCACCTCCGTCCGGTCGAGCCAGAAGCCGTCGAGCGTGACCGCATGGATCGCCTGGTCGTCTTCCTTGTCGTCGCCCATCAGGAAGCTACCGCCCGGCACGGCGACCTGTTCCACGGTTGAGCCACCGGGCAGAGGCACGGCGCGTGTCTGACCCAGAGCAAGCTCGGCCGTCGGCGGCGCGACCGTCTCCGCCGCCGACAGGGCGCAGCGGAAGCCGGTGTGAGCGTACTGGTTCACCGGCAGAGCGCGGTGGCGGTGGAAGGTGGTGGCCCAGGCAGCCTTGTCCAGGAAGGAACCGCTGCGCACGACGCGGGCGTCCTGCGCCGTCGGATCGAACCAGTCCTCCGTCCACTCCCAGACGTTGCCGGCCATGTCCAGCGCGCCGTAGGGGCTGGCCCCGGCGGGATAGGAGCCGACGGCCACCGGCGCGCCGACGCAGCCGTTGACGTTGCCATTCCAGAAGTTGGCCAGCTCGCAGCCGATGGCCGTGTCACCCCAGGGGTAGGCGCGGCCGTCCGTGCCGCGGGCAGCCTTCTCCCACTCAGCCTCGGTCGGCAGGCGACGGCCGACGGCCCGGCAGTATGCGCGCGCGCCGCACCCACTCACCTGGATGACGGGGTGGTTCTCATAGCCGGGTAGGGGTTGGAAGAGGCCGCCCGACTGGCTGAGGCAG
>CALLZA010000476.1 GCA_937858165.1 uncultured Ardenticatenia bacterium | reverse complement strand
TTGTGGCGTGTCGAAGTAGTTGAGGGGTGGTGGAGAGTAGATATACATCGGTGACTCGGTGCACATGGACATAGACAACGAGTTGGTTATAGTCGTAGGCTGACTGCTACATCTTACATGTGCGCATGATCGCAGTTGTGTGAGTCGGAGTTTTTTTTTTTCAAGCAGAAGACGGCATACGAGATCTAGTACGGTCTCGTGGGCTCGGAGATGTGTATAAGAGACAGGGTATCGACGCGCACCTCCGACCCGCCCGGCAGCCGCACCTGGCGCAGCCGGCCGGGTGTCGGCAGATAGCGGTTGAGCGGGTCCGCGGCCTGCACACGGCACATGATGGCGTGGCCACGGCGGACGACATCCTCCTGCCGATAGGCCAGCGGCTCGCCGGCCGCCAGCCGGATCTGCTCGCGCACCAGATCGATACGGCCGATCATTTCGGCCAACGTATGGGCGATCTGGATGCGGGCCTTGATCTCGCTGAAGAAGAACGCACCGGCGTCATCCACCAGAAACTCGACCGTGCTCAGGTTTTGCACCTTGAACAACTGGGCCACCCGCACCGCCGTCGCCAGCAGCTCACTCCGCTGCTCCGGCGGCAGGCACAGCGCCGGCTCCTCTTCGACAATCTTCTGGTTGCTCTGAACGACCGAACCTTCGCGCTCGCCTAGATGGATGAGATTACCCTGGCCGTCGGCCAGGATCTGGACACCGACCTGGTGGGCGGGCAGGATGGCGCGCTCGATGTACAACTGCTTGTTGCCGTAGACAGCCTGCGTCTCCACCTGCGCCCGGCGCACGGCCTCGGCCAGCCGCCCGGCATCGGCCACAACGCGTTCCCCCCGGCCCCGCCCGCCGCGGCACGACTTGAGCACTACGGGGTAGCCGATCGCCTGGGCCGCGGCGTGCAACGAGTCGAACTCGTCCTCGGCAAAGGAGCGGGGCGAATGACTGACGGTCGGGATGCCCGCCGCCCGCGCCTTCTCCAGCGCGCCGATCTTGTCGCGCAGCGCCTCGACCACATCGGCGGGCGGCCCAATAAAGGCGATGCCGGCCGCGTCACAGGCACGGATAAAGTCGGCGTTCTCGGCCAGATAGCCATAGCCGGGATGGACGGCATCGACGCCATACTGCTGGGCGATGGCCAGGATCGTCTCCGGCTCCATGTAACTCTTCGGCCCGGCCAGGGGAACGCACTCGTCGGCCAGCCGCACGTGCAAGGAGCCGCGGTCACTGGCCTCATAGACGGCCACGGTGTGGATGCCCATCTCGCGGCAGGTGCGGATGATGCGCACGGCGATTTCGCCGCGGTTGGCGATGAGGAGTTTGGTAAACATAGGTTCTTTTCCTGAGCAGGGGAGCAGGGGAGCGGGGGAGCAGGGGTGATCTTTCTCCCCCGCTCCCCTACTCCCTTGCTCCCCTGCCCTCTTTCCAACACCTTACATAGGAGAGATTCCATGCTTCCGCGCCACGTGCCGCTCGCGCTTCGACATCGTCACCTGCAATGAACGAATGAGGATGCGGCGCGTCTCGGCCGGGTCGATAACGTCGTCGATCAGCCCACGGGCAGCGGCAACATAGGGGTTGTTAAACTTGGCCTGGTAGTCGTCCACCAGCTCGCGGCGCTTGGCCTCCGGGTCTTCGGCAGCCTGCACGTCGCGGCGGAAGAGGATGTTGACCGCGCCCTCCGCGCCCATGACGGCGATCTCGGCGTTGGGCCAGGCGTAGATCAAGTCGCCGCGCAGCCCCTTGCTGCTCATGACGCAGTACGCCCCGCCGTAGCTCTTGCGCAGGATGACCAGCAGCTTCGGCACGGTGGCCTCGCTGTAGGCGTAGATCATGCGCGCGCCGTTGCGGATGATGCCGCCCAGCTCCTGGTCGCGACCGGGCAAAAAGCCGGGCACGTCTTGCAGGGTGATGATGGGCACGTTGTAGGCGTCGCAGATGCGGATGAAGTGGGTAGCCTTGATCGACGCCTTGATGTCGATGCAGCCGGCCAGCACCATCGGCTGGTTGGCGACGATGCCGACGACGTAGCCGTTGAGCCGGGCGAAGCCGACGACCATGTTCTCGGCCCACAACTGGTGCACCTCGAAGAACGCGCCATCGTCGACGATGCTGCCGATGACCTCGCGCACGTCGTAGGCGTGGTGCGGGTCGGTGGGCACGATCTCCTTCAGTTCCGGGCAGCGCCGCTCCGGGTCGTCAATGGGCGGCACGTAGGGCGGGTCGTCCTGGTTGTTGCTGGGCAGGTAGCTAAGCAACTGGCGCACGCGCTCCAGGCAGTCGCGGTCGTCGCCGGTCAGGAAGTGGCAGACGCCGCTCTCCTGGCTGTGCATCATGCCGCCGCCCAGGTCGTCGAAGCTGACGTCTTCCTGCATGACCGAGCGCACCACGTCCGGCCCGGTGATGAACATGTAGCTGTTGGCGGTCATGAAGACGAAGTCGGTCAGGGCCGGGGAGTAGACCGCGCCGCCGGCGCACGGCCCCATGATGACCGACAGTTGCGGCACAACGCCCGACGCCTCGCAGTTGGCGTCGAAGATGCGCGCGTAGCCGCCCATGCTGTCGACGCCTTCCTGAATGCGCGCCCCACCGCTGTCGTTGATGGCGATGAACGGGCAGCCGTACTTAAGGGCCATCTGCATCGCCTTGACGATCTTGTTGGCGTGCATCTCGCCCAGCGAGCCACCCATGACCGAAGCGTCCTGCGATGAGGCGAAGACGCGCCGGCCGTTGACCAGGCCAAAGCCGGTGATGACGCCATCGCCCGGCCGCGAGCCTTTGCCGCCGGGGTAACTCTCGTGGCGCGGCAGAACGAGTGTGTCGATCTCGGTGAACGTACCGCTGTCGAACAGCAGGTCGATGCGCTCGCGGGCTGTCAGCCGGTTCTTGCCGTGCTGTGTGGCCACGTCCTTGGCCGTGCCCGCGCCCAGCGTCCGGCGGGCGTGCAAATCCTGGAGGTATGACTCCATGTCCTTGATCATTCGCTTCTCCTGATCTCCGGCCGCCGCCTGAAATGGGCGTCCGGCGCTTTCTATGGCTCCCCCACCGGCAGACGGCGCCCGCGCCGCACAACGGCCGCGCGCCGATTGGGGCTATTGTTGCACAACCCGCGCCCGGCGCTTAGTGTCATCCGTCACTTGTTTTTGCGCCGTCTGTCATGTCGAGTGACGAATGACGAGTGACGAGTGACGAGTTAAGCTATCATCCCGTCCATGACCCGTCTCGTTCTGGCCCTCGACTTCGGCGGCACCAAGCTCAGCGCGGCGCTCTTCAAGAGGGAGAGCTCGCGCCAAGGAAGCAATGAACGCCAAGAAGAACAAACCCTTTCTTCTTCTTGGCGCCCTTTGCCCTCTTCGCGTCCTCTGCGTGAGCCTCTTTCCACCCTTCTCGACCTGCGCCGTGTCATCACCCCAGCCGACGCCGACGCGGCTTACGAGCTGGCGACGATACTGGCCCTGGCTCGCGAGTTGCTGGCCGGGCGGCCACCGGCGGCCGTCGGCGTCAGCTTCGGCGGCCCGGTGGCGTTCGCCGACGGCCTCGTGCGCCGCTCCGACCACGTGCCCGGCTGGGACAACTTCCCCCTGCGCGACCGGCTGGCGGCCGCGTTTGGCTGCCCGGTGGCCGTGGACAACGACGCCAACGTCGCCGCCCTGGGTGAGCACCACTTCGGAGCCGGCCACGGCTTCGACGATTTGATCTACGTCACCGTCAGCACCGGCGTCGGCGGCGGCTGGATTCTGGGCGGGCGGCCGTGGCGCGGCCACGAGGGGCTGGCCGGCGAGATCGGCCACACCGTTGTCGATCCCCACGGCCCCCTCTGCCTGTGCGGCAAGCGGGGGTGTGTAGAGCGGCTGGCCTCTGGCCCCTACATGGCGGCAGACTATGAGCAGGGGAGCAGAGGGGGGGGGGAGCAGAGGGAAGAAGCACCGCCTCGCCCGAGCGGAGAGGGGACGCTGATCCCCAGCCCTTGGGGCGGGGTTAGGGGAGTGTCTGAGGTAGGTGGGGAGGAAAGGCCTCTCCCTCCGGAAGAGGGAACCAGAATTACGGGCCGTGACGTGGCCGAGCGGGCGGCGGCGGGGGACGAGGGCGCGCGGGCGATACTCCTGCGCGGAGCATGGGCGCTGGGGGTGGGCTTGGGCAACGCCGCCAACCTGATCAACCCGCAGCGCGTCATCCTCGGCGGCGGTGTCACCAAGGCGGGCGAGGCGTGGTGGGCCGAGGTGCGGCGGGCGGCGGCAGCTACGGCCGTGGCCGGCGTCACCTTCGACATCGTCCCCGCCGCCCTGGGCGACGATGCACCCCTCTGGGGCGCGCTGGCCCTGGCAGCAGAGATAGCACGCTGATTTGGCGCTGATTTTCGCTGATAAGAAATATCCTTTCTTCTCAGCGAAAATCAGCGTTCTATCAGCGTCATCAGCGTGCCATTCTTATTCCACCCGGCGGGAGCGCAGCCAGGCAATGACCCCAGCCGCGGCCCCGGCGGCGGCAGCGATGACCAGCAGGGCCACGGCCGTCACGCCGGAGCGGTTGTCGGCCGGTTGCTCCTCGGTCGTCTCCAGCCCGGACACGTCTTCGACCGGCGTGGGCGCGGCGGCTTCTTCCGTCGGCAGCGGCGCAACAGTGACGACTTCGGCCGTCGCCGTGGGCGCGGCGGCCGGCTCCTCCTGGCTCTTTTACAACTCTCCGGGCCCCCCAGGCCCGACCTAGTATCCTATAGCGTCTTCTTCTTTTCAAAAAAAACAACCAATAAGCGACACTACGCCCATTCAGTTCA
>CALLZA010000475.1 GCA_937858165.1 uncultured Ardenticatenia bacterium | reverse complement strand
TTGTGTGTGTAGTCGTAGAGGCATTGTGTGCAATTCGTTTCTGTTTATCTCTATATGTTTTTTACTTGGTGTGTCTGTGTCAGTATTGCTTTGTTCTCGTTGCTTGTGTTATAGTTGTATCGCTTGATATGAGTGCTCTGTATTCGTGTTTTGTGTTTTTTTTTTCAAGCAGAAGACGGCATACGAGATCGAGTACGGTCTCGTGGGCTCGGAGATGGGTATAAGAGACAGGTCGTTGGCCGCGGGCATATCGCTGCCGATGTAGCTGCGCAGGGGGAAGAAGGGCAAGTCGGCCGCGCCGGCCATGTAGCGGCCGACCATGCCGAAGTGGGAGTACTCTTCAATCTCCAGCGGCCGGGGCACGCCCAGTTCGATGGCGCGCCGGATGGCGTGCAGGCTGCCGACGCCGGGGTTGCCCAGGTAGCTGAAGATGAGCTTGCGGGCCACGCCGGCGGCGATCATCTGATCGTATATGAGGTCGGGCGTCAGACGGCAGAGAACGAGGTCGCGCTTGCGCTGGCGGATGATCTCGTGGGCGGCAGCGAAGCAGATGAAGGCGGTAAACCCCTCGATGGCCAAGATACAACCGTCGGCCACATAGCGCTCGACGGCTTCACGCATCGAAATAAGTTTCGTGTTGGGCATGATGATCAGTTGTCAGGTATTCAGTAGGTCAGAGAGTCAGTCTCGGTACTTGCTGACTGGCCTACTGACCCACTGAATACTGTTTACTGGATAGTGATTACTCGACGACCGTCTGGCTTTGCTCGTGCATATACTGTTGCACGTAGTAGAAGCTGCCGGCGGCCTTGCCGGTGGAGCCGCTGCCCTTCCAGCCGCCGAACGACTGGTAGCCGGGCCACGCGCCGGTAGTCGCGCCGCTAGAACGGTTGACGTAGAGCACGCCCGCCTCCATGTTGTCGAGGAACCACTCGATCTCCTTCTCATCCTCACTGAAGAAGCCGGCAGTCAGGCCATATTCGACGTCATTCGCCTTGCGCATGGCCGCCTCTAAATCCTCGAACGCCTCAACCATGACGATGGGCAGGAACATCTCCTGCTGCCACAGCGGGTGGTCTTCAGGCACGTTGTCGGCAATGGTCGGAGCGACGTAGTACCCGTTGCCGCCCAGCGCCTTGCCGCCGAAGACGATGTCGCCGTGGGCGCGCAAGTGTTCGACAAAGCCCAGGTAGTCTTCCAGCGCGCCCTTGTTGATGACCGGCCCCATCCAGTTGTTCTGGTTGGTCGGGTCGCCGACGTTGATCTTCGACGTCAGGTCGACAAACTTAGCCATGAAGGCGTCTTTGACGTCCTTATGAACATAGATGCGCGACGCCGCCGAGCACTTCTGACCTTGCAGGCCGAAGGCGGAGCGCATACAGCCCATGGCGGCCTTGTCCAGGTCGGCCTTGTTGCTGATGATGACCGGGTTCTTGCCGCCCATCTCGGCCACGCACGGCCGCGGGTACTTGCCGGTGGTAAAGGTGCGGATGATGCCCATGCCCACGTCGTAGCTGCCGGTGAAGGTGATGCCGGCCACGTCGGGGTGGTCAACGAGCGTCTGGCCGACGCTGCGTCCGCCGCCGGTGACGAAGTTGAAGACGCCCGGCGGCAGGCCCGCGTCGCGGAAGGCCTCGGTCAGCAGCCAGCCGGTGAAGGGCGTGTCGGTGGCCGGTTTGAAGACGACGGAGTTGCCGGCGGCCGGGGCCGCGCCGCTGGGGCCGCCGGCCAACGCGCCGGGGAAGTTGAATGGAGAGATCACGCCCCACACGCCATAGGGCTTCAGGACGCTGCGGTTGTGGTGCTTCTCGCTCTCGTTCTTCAGCGGCTTGGCGAAGCCGTTGTTCTGCTCCATCGCGTCGCAGTTGTAGCGGATGAGGTCGGCTGTCTCTTCCACGTCGCCCATCGCTTCGAGCCGATTCTTGCCGACTTCCAGGCTCATAATCGCGCCCATCTTGAACAGGCGCTCACTGAGCAGATCGGCGGCGCGACGCAGTAGGGTGATGCGCTCCTGCCACGGCGTGTCGCGCCAGCCGGGGAAGGCTGCCTTGGCCGCGGCGACGGCGTCTTTGGCGTCCTGCTCGGTGCCCTTCTGGAAGTGGCCCATGACCAGGTCGGTGTCGGCCGGGCTGATCTTGGCGAACGTCTGCTCGGCAAAGCGCTCTTCACCATTGATGTACATTGGGTAGGTCTGCCCGGCGTTGGCGCGGAACTCGGCCACCGCCTCGTCGTACATCTGGTGTAGCAGCGGGTCGGGGCTGGACAGCGTAGAGTAGGTAACCTTGAACTTGTGTGCTTGAGCTTGGGTCATATGAAACTCCTCAGGGTTGAGATGTGGGATTTACGTGGAAAGGGGCAGGCCGTGGCCTGTCGTCGAAAGCGGTCTATCCGCTGCGGACTATTATAGCGTCAAAAAAGAAGAAGCTCACGCAAAGAACGCAAAAGACGCCAAGAACAGATTTCTCTTTCCGTTCCTGGCGTCCTTTGCGTCTTTTGCGCTGGCCTCTTTTGTCTTCTATCCGCCCGTGCCGCGCAGGGAGTCGAGTGACCACTGGGCCGGGTAGAAGTTGGCGTTGACGGTTAGCGCCGTTTCGTAGGCAGTGATGGCTCCGGCGATGTCGCCCAGGTAGGCCAGGGCGTGCCCCTTGTACCAGAACGTCTCTTCGACGTTGCGGCCGCCCTGCGTTTCCAGCGTCGCGTCGGCCAGCGTGACCACGTCCTGATAACGGTCGAGCTTCAGGTAGGCCAGATAGGGCTGGAACTGGTACCACAACATCCGCGGCGGCAGGCCCAGCTCGCGCGCCTTGTCGAACGCCTGCGCCCCGCCCTGATAGTACTGGTTTTCGCCCGTCAGGCCGCCCATGCGGGTCAGGGCTGTGCCCAGGTTGAACCAGGCGAAGACGTCGTCGGGGCGTTGCAGCGTCTCCGTCTCGGCGATGCCGGCCACCTTCTGCCACATCTTGAAGTCGTCGTACATTTCTTCACCCAGGATGCTCTTGACCACCTCTTCCTGCTCGGGGCGATAGACGACGTAGAAGGTGTTGCCGAACTGCTGCCAGTAGTGAAGGAATTCGTTGTAAGGATCGATCCGGCCGCTGCCGTCGAACGGGCCGAGGTAGGAGTCCTGGCTGTACAGCTCTTCCAACTCGTCGTCATAGCCGTAGATGGTCAGATAGTGGCCCCACCAGCCAGAGTCGGGCAGCTCATACCCTTTCTCGATGACGACCGGGAAGCCGGCGGCCAGGAAGCGCTTGATCATGTCCAGGTCGCCGCCGCTGCGGGCGAGGGCCTTGAAGCCGGTCAGTTGTTCGTTGACGTAGTCGGCGATCTGCCACGGGCTAACGTTGCGGTCTTCGGGATTGGGCTTCAAATAGGCGGCGACATCGGCCTGAGTGATGGGCGAGTCGTACCAGTTGAGCACCTGGGTCAAATTGGCCGGGCCGCAGTTGTTGAACGACTGCTTGACGACGCCCATGCCCTCCAGCACGACCCGTTCGGGCAGGGGTATGGGGGTGGGCGTGGGTGCGGGGGTATCGGTCGCGGCGGGAGTTGGCGTCAGTGCCGCTTCGGTGGGGGCGGCTGTCGGTTCGGCAACGACCTCAGGGGTGGCTGCCGGCGGGGCCTGTTCGGCGGCGGGCACACCGATGAGTTCCGTCTCGTCGGGCGCGCTGTCGAGCGTCGTTGCCGGTTGAGCGTCGATGAGCGAGCCGAGGTCGATGGCGTTGTCCGACACCTGCTGGGGCGCGGGCAGGGCGGTCGCCACGGGCGCGACCTGCTCGATAACGCCTTCAGCGACGCCGCCCAATCGCGGGTGGTTCTCTTGCAGCCAAACGCGGTAGCGGCCGGGGATGGCCTGCACGACCGTGGGCAGCGCCAGCAGGCCGATGATCAGACCCAACTGGGCCACGGCGATGAGCAGAATAATGCTCTTGGTTCTATTACGCATAGTCACAATGTCCCATTACGTAGATGACACGTCATCGACGGAGTTTCCTGCGTCGTTGAATCGGTGCAATCTGCGTAATCTGTGGTTCCTTCTCTCTGTTCTAACCCTCAGACCCTAACTCGGCTAGCGCTTTTTCAGCCGGGGCGAAGTTGGGGTTTAGCTCGCGCGCCTTCTCCAGATTGGCGCGCGCGGTCTGGGTGTCGCCCAGCGCGCTTTGCGCCAGACCCAGGTAGTAGTAGGACTCTTCAAAGTAGGGGCGGTCGGTCAGCGTCGTTTCGGCCAGCAGAACGACGTCGTCGTAGCGGCCGATCTGTTGGTACGCTTCGTAGGGGCCGAACTGATACCACAACATCCGCCAGGGCAAGCCGAGCGCCAGCGCCTGATCGAAGGCCGTGGCCGCCTTGTCATACTCGCCCAGGGCGTTGTAGGTTGCGCCCAGGTTGAACCAGTAGAAGGCGTTATTGGCATCGCGGGCGGCGTCGGCTTGCGCCTGCGCCAGGCTGGCTTGCCACATGGCGTCGTCGTCGAGCGCCGCGCCGAGCAGTTCGGTAACCAGTACCTCTTGCTCTGCCTCATAGAGAACGATGTAGGAACGGTTGAACTGTGCCCAACTGGCTTCCAGGTCGGCATAGGAGAGAACGCGGCCGTTGGGGTCGGCGTTGGTCTGGGGCACTTCGCTGGTGCCTAGCCACGAGTCTGTCTCTTATACACATCTGACGCTGCCGACGAGCGATCTAGTGTAGATCTCGGTGGTCGCCGTATCATTAAAAAAAAAAACAAAGGAGAACGCCACGACACAATAGAAGAAGTAAACGAAAAAGAAAGAGACAAGCG
>CALLZA010000474.1 GCA_937858165.1 uncultured Ardenticatenia bacterium | reverse complement strand
GTGTTATATGTGTTTCTGTGCGTAGTGTGGTCATCAACGGTATGGCACTCTGTTGCAGCCCATAGATGCTGTCGCTCAGGTTTAATGAAGGTCCACTGCTCTGTGTTCGTTATCGGTGTGTGTGGTTAAATCTAAGCCTTGCATTGCTACAGGTAGTATTCTACTTTTTTTATTTTCAAGCAGAAGACGGCATACGAGATCTAGTACGGTCTCGTGGGCTCGGAGATGTGTATAAGAGACAGCCCATAATCAGCGCCGGGCCGACGCTGCCGGTAGTCACCAGCGAGGTGATGACCGCCACGACGCCGGCCAGAATCAGGCCGCCGATGGTGTAGACCAGGCAACCGGGCACGCCGAAACTGGGTTCACGCTGGCGGCGCAGATGCAGGATGAAATCGACTGCTCCACCCACGGCGGCTGTGCCCACGCCAATGGCCAGACCGATCAGGAACAGCGTCAAATTACTGCTTTGGTCCATGTTGCCTTCGCGCCAATGGGCGTGCTTGCCGATGCTGACTTGGCTTTATTGTAGGCGCGCCCCGCCGGATGAGCAAGCAAGGCGCATGGCCACGCGCCTTGCTTAGCTCAATTGTCCCTGCCCGGTAGCCAACTGCACACTGTTCCACAACCACCCCTCGGGGTCGATACGCTTGCGCTTGTGAGCAGCCAGCGGGATGGGCACGTGGGTGTACTCGTTGCTCCAGTAGCCGACGACCATGTTCGTCCGGCCGCTCATGGCAGCGTGGACGGCGTTGTAACCCAACAGCAGGCCATAGGCCGAGTCATAGGCGTTGGCCGGCAGGCTGCGGATGATGTAGCTGGGGTCGATGTACTTCAGGTTGATGGGCACGTCCAGCTCCTTGAAGTAGACCTTGATGGCCTCGCGCAGGAAGAGGCCGATGTCACCCAGCTTGGCGTTGCCGGAGGCGTCCTGGCCTGCCTGCCGGCCGATCAGCTCTTGCCCCGCCCCTTCGGCCACGGCAATGACGGCGTGGTGGCGGTCGGCCAGCCGGTTGCGCAGGGCGGGCAGGAACGCTTCCAGGGTGAACGGCTGTTCGGGGATGAGGCAGAAGTTGACCTGGCTGTCGGCCAGCGCGGCGTGGGCGGCGATGAAGCCCGATTCGCGCCCCATCAGCTTGACCAGGCCGATGCCGTTGCGGGCGGCAATGGCCTCGCTGTGCGCGCCCTCAATGGCCCGCCGCGCCTCAGCCGCGGCCGTGATGAAGCCGAAGGAGCGCTCGATGAAGTTGATGTCGTTGTCGATCGTTTTGGGCACGCCGATGACGGCGATGGGCAGCCCGCGCCGGGCGATCTCGGCGGCGATGGCCCCCGCGCCGCGCAGCGTGCCGTCGCCGCCGATGGTGAAGAGGATGCTGACGTTGCGCGCCACCAGCGTATCGACCATGCGGCCCACATCCTGATTGCCGCGCGACGTGCCCAGCGCTGTGCCGCCGAACTGGCCGATGTGGTCGACGCGCGCCGGGGTCAGCGCCAGCGGCTCGTGGCCGTAGTCGGGGATCAGTCCTTCGTAGCCGTAGCGGTAGCCGTCGATGGCCTCGACGCCGTAGTGGGAGTGGGGGGAGAGGGCGATGGCGGGGGTGACGGCGGTGATGCCGGGGGAGGGGCCGCCCCAGGGGGAGGTGCCCCGCCCGCGGCCGACGGGGGCCGAGGAGGGGCTGGTCCTTTACAACAACCGAGGCCACCGAACAGGGAGCAAGTGGAAGCTCGCGGGGGCGACGAG
>CALLZA010000473.1 GCA_937858165.1 uncultured Ardenticatenia bacterium | reverse complement strand
TGCCTGTGCTATGTCGGTGTGTGAGAGACTTTGTACATCGGCTTGCTGTGCAGTGATCATTGTTTAAGTATATGTCGTATCGGGTGTGCTCATTTCTTGTGTGTTAGTGTTTTTTTTTTTCAAGCAGAAGACGGCATACGAGATCTAGTACGGTCTCGTGGGCTCGGAGATGTGTATAAGAGACAGCCACCCGCTTGCGTCCCAGCCCCACCAGCCCCAGCGCCTTGAACAGCGTCGGGTGGGCCTCCTCGCCGACGACGACCGTGACCGGCGGCGCGCCGATCAGCCCGTCAGCCTCCACGTCCCAGCCGGCCCGGGCCAGCACGCCGTGGCGCGCCGCGGCCAGAGCGGTGAAGTTGGCTACCGTCGCCCCGGTGACGAAGCCGCCGCCGCACGCGGGCGGCAGGCCGAAGAGATCGATCAGCCAGCGCAGCGCCAGGCGCTCCAGTTCGGCCGTGGCCGGCGTCACGTTGTAGAGGGCCGAGTTCTGGTCCCACGCCCCGGCCAGCCAGTTGGCGGCCAGGGCCACCGGCAGCGACCCGCCGATGACGAAGCCGAAGAAGCGCGGCCCGGCCATGGCCATCGTTGCCGGGGAGCAGACCTCGTCCAGTTGGCGGATGACGTCTTTGGGCGGCGTCGGCTGCTCCGGCAGCGGTTCGTCCAGCGCCGCCAGCCCGGCCACGGCCGTGGCCGATGGGGCGACCGGCCGCTCCTCTAAACCCTCCAGATAGGCAATCGCCCGCTCGGCGGCGGTTTCCAATAAGCTACGCATGGTGATCTCTCCTTGACTGCCCCCGGACGGGACACACTATAACATGAAATCTCACCCAGCAAGAAGGTTCAAGGGGCCAGGTTCCCTGGAACCTAAGAATCCCGCTTGACGCATCCCCCACCCGCACTACAATAGAGGCTAGTCATACCAATTGAATAGGATGCGCACGGCCGCCCGGGAGAGAACTCCCTCGCGGGGTCGCCGAAGGGGCAAGCGCGCGAACATAACACGCGCGTGAATCTCTCAGGCATAAGGGACCGAGTGGCTGGGGTTCTTCTGAAAAGGGATGTCTTACTTGTCGCGCGGGTTGCTTTACCCGCGCCGACAGCAGGCTTCCCACCGAAGGGGCAAGCGGGCGAGACGACTCACCCCGTGAATCTCTCAGGTCCATGACAGAGGACACCGGCATGACTGACCTGGCGACAGGCGGCCTTGCCCGGTGTCCTTTTCAATTTAGGAATTACGCATCAGGAATCAGGAATCGAAGAGCGATGCTCCGATTCCTCATTCCTAACTCTTAATTCCTAATTCCTAATTCTGTTTTGAGGAGATATCACAATGGCCCACAATGCAATGAACGACCGTCGCTACGCCCGCACCGACGAGCTGTCTCTTATACACATCTCCGAGCCCACGAGACCGTACTAGATCTCGTATGCCGTCTTCTGCTTGAAAACAACAACCCAACCGCAACCCGTTACGTCGTAGA
>CALLZA010000472.1 GCA_937858165.1 uncultured Ardenticatenia bacterium | reverse complement strand
CGAGGGTCGCTCGTGTCTCGCACTCTGGCGGGGGCGTGTCGCGGGTGGTGTGGCGGTACTCGCTGCGTTCCCCGGCGTGGTGCGCGGGTCGGGCCGGGCGGGGTGCGCGTCCGTTGCGCGGGGGCGCGGCGGTTGTGGGCGGTGCCCCGGTTGCGTGTAGTCTCCCAGGAGCCGGTCTACACCGAGGGCGGGCTGGTCTATGCTGCGGCCCTGCGCGCCGGCGACCTGCGCCTCCTGCAACGCGACCCCGCGCCGGAGCATCCCGGCCTGGTGAAGCTGCTCTATGGGGGCGTGTTCCTGCTGTCGCCGTCGCTGTGGGCCGATGGCCAGCAAGACCCTCTCCCCAGCCCTCTCCCGGAGGGCGAGGGGGCAAGAGCGCTCTCGGCCGTGTTCGGCGTGCTCCACGTGCTGCTGTTGGCGTTGGTCAGCCCGGCGGCCGGGGCGCTGCTGGCCATCCACAGCTACACGGTCAAGTACACAGCGCAGGTCTATCTGGAGGCCGTGCCGATGTTGATGGCGTCCGTCAGTGTGCTGGCGTATATGGGGGCCAGGTTCCAGGGGCCAGGGGCCAGGGCGGAGCGCTCTGCCCTGGCCCCTGGCCCCTGGAACCTGGCCTCCTCTTCGTGGCGTGAGCCTCTTCTCTTCGGGGCAATCTCAGCCGTGGCCCTGGGGCTGGCGGCGGCGGGCAAGTACGTTTACGCTGTGGCCGGGCTGGCCGTGGCCGCCGACGCTGTGTGGCGGCTGGTCGAGGCGCGGCGGCCGCGCGGGCTGCTCGTCCTGTTCGGCTGGGGTGGGCTGGCGCTGCTGGTCTTCTTCGCCGCCAACCCATACCTGTGGCCCGACCCGTTCGGCCGCCTGTTCGACTCGCTGGCCTTCCATGCCGCCTACTCGCAGGGGGCGCACGTGCAGCAGTCGGGTTACCCGTGGTACCAGCCGTTCGTGTGGCTGGTCGCGCCGATGCCGGTGGGGTGGCATCCGGGCATTATCGTCACGCCGCTCGACCCGCTGACGGCAGCGCTGGGCGTGGGCGGGCTGCGGCCGGCGTGGCGGGCCTATGGTGGCCGGGGGCGGGTCATTGTGCTCTGGTGGGCCATTGGGCTGGCGTTCACCCTTGTCTGGAGCACCAAATGGCCACAGTACAGCCTGATCATGACCGCGCCGATGTGCCTGTGCGCCGCCGAAGGGCTGCGCGCCCTCTGGCTGCGCCTGCCGAGCGGTGTTCGCCAAGCGCTGACAAGCTACGAGTAGAAATTCGATCTTTCGTTCGAGCCGCTAGCGGCGGATGATGGGCGCGAAAACTTCGCGGACTTCGGCCGGCACGTAGGTCAGCCGCGCGTCACCGGTGAGGTCGTCGCGATAGGCCACGGCCGGGTTGCCGAACGGGTCAAGGGCCAGGCTGTGGTAGGTCCGCGCCGGGCCAAGGCTCGTCTTTTGCCAGCCGGCGGCGTCGCGGCGGGCGTAGACGAGGGCCTCGTCGTCGGCTCCGTTGTAGAGGACGTGCAGCCGGCCGCGGCTATCGACGGCGATCTCTGGGTCGCCCTCATCGAGGCTGCTCGCGCCCAGCCGCCGGTCTAACGGCCACGGCGCGCCGGCCGCGCCGGGCGTGGCGACGGTGAGCGCGCCAAAGGCGCTGATGACGACGAACGGCCGCCCGTCTCCATCCAGCGCCAGTCCCACACCCAGCGCCCCGCCGCCGCTGAACGGCCCGTCGGTGATGGTCTGAATCGTCCAGCGGCCGTCGAGATCGCGCCGGGCGTAGCGGATGGGAATGCGAGGGTATGCGCCGGTGGTTGCGTACGCCAGATGGATGCGCCCCTGAGCATCGACGGCCATCGCCTGCGCCCCGGCGGCGGTGGCATCGACCAACTCATAGGGGGCGGCGGGCGGCGGCCAGGGAATGAACTCCAGCCCGGCCTGGCCGCAGCGGTTCTGGGTCATGTAGGCCCACCCCGTCTGGCCCAGGACGATGCGGTATGGCCCGCAATCGTCGCCCGGCAGCGCGGCCCGCCGCCAGCCCGCTCCCTCGCCCCTGTCTCTTATACACATCTCCGAGCCCACGAGACCGTACTAGATCTCGTATGCCGTCTTCTGCTTGAAAAAAAAAAATCGACCGAAAGCTATAGTTACAAAACTGCAAACAACTAAACATCAACATGTCCACACATAAACAGAGCCTAGATGACACCAGATCAACACGCACATAAGGCATGACGAAGTACATGAACACATCTAAGAAAACGCGTACAGAGTGATGAGTCACTCACCAGCAGA
>CALLZA010000471.1 GCA_937858165.1 uncultured Ardenticatenia bacterium | reverse complement strand
TTTTGTTTCTTGCACTTTTGATGTTTTTTTCTTTTTGTGTTTCTTTATTTCTAGTGCGTTGTTGTTCTGATTCGTGAGCTCTATTTTTTTTTAAGGATACGGCGACCACCGAGATCTACACTAGATCGCTCGTCGGCAGCGTCAGATGTGTATAAGAGACAGCCTCGTCATAGACCACGTTGGGGTCGAACAGCGTGCCGGTGCAGATGGGGTTGAAGAAGTTGACGAAGGTCGTGGGAGCGACCAGCGTGCCACCCGACTTGTTGTAGATGGCGAAGGAGGCGTTGACGACGGCGATGATGTGGTTGGGGCCGACGGCCAGCTCCGGGTCGGGGGGAACCCAGCCGGCGTATTGCAGGCTCTCGAACTGCGTGCCGGGCGTGGGGCCAAGCGCGCCGGGGCCAGACGGGCTGTCCAGGAGGCGGCCGGCGGCGGGCAGGTTCAGGGCATCCTCTTGCAGCCGGGCGATCTCGGCCGCCGGCAGTATGCTCTCGTTCTCATAGATGTCCACCTCGCCGCGCTGCCATTGCGCGTAGAGGGTGGAATCGGGGTCTATGCCGGCGGGCACGTCGGCCATATTGACCTGAGCCGCCGGGGTCACCGTGCCGCCCGTGGGCACGGGCGCATCTGATCCGGGCGCGGTGGGGCGGCCGGGGGCGGCCAGACCGCGCAGGGCCGCCAGGCGGGCCGACGACTCTGGCGCGGGCGCAACCCCGCGCGCCGACAGCCAGATGCCGGTCACGACCAATAGACCAATCACGACGAAACGACCAAGGAACCGCTTCATGGGACTACCTCCATCCTTCGCTATTCAGTTGACGGAACTGGACTCGGTTGGGCGCAACAACCCCAAATTGTCTCGCCCGATTAGCTCATGACCCTCTGAGTAGAATGGTCATGGGTACGGGTGCCTGCCCGTACGCTCTGACACGTTCTGATAGTCTAAGGCACAGGGGTCAATTGTCAAGGGGGGGCTGCCGGCAGAATGCGATTACCGGCGGAGCTCAGGTGGACAAATGACATGGCCGCCAGACAAATTGCCTAGGCTGAGGGGGGTTACTGGTGGGGAATTTAGCCGGGCGTCGAACGGATAAACCTCACAGCTTCTCAGGGGCGGGTGCGGCGGGCGACAATAGACCGCCGTCGGTTACAATTGGGCCATGAACGAAAACCAGCAAGCAGTGATTGGCCACATCCTCACCAGCTATCACACCGTCGCCGTCGTCGGCTTCAGTGACCGCGACCGGCGCGCGGCCGCTTTCTATGCCCCCGCCTACCTGAAGGGCAAAGGCTACACCATCATCCCGGTCAACCCGCGGCTGACGACGGGCCTGAACCGCCCCGCCTACCCGTCGCTGGCCGACGTGCCCGGCCCGGTAGAGGTGGTGCTGATCTATCAGGCGTCGGAGCGCGTCGGGCCGTTCGTCGATCAGGCCATCGCCGCCGGGGCCAAGGCGGTCTGGCTGCCCATCGGCGTGGTGGACGAGGCGGCGGCCGAACGCGCCCGCGCCGCCGGGCTGCTGGTGGTAATGGATCGGTGCATGATGGTGGAGCATAAGCATATGGAGTAAGGCAGGTGCGCGTTAGCTGCCGCTCCAAGCTACCTATGGATATGGGTTCAGGTGTGGATTTATGAGGGCAGGTTGTGACTAGCTTCGGGACTGGACTACTGCTAAACAGTAACTGCCTATGGTATAATGTGGGGCAATTCCAATCCTCTAAATCCACGTTTCATTTGAGGAAATGGTCATGACAGTTACTGCTACACTTGATGGATTGATTGTCAGCGATCTAAAAATAAACGGCGGGCGACCGGTAATCGCCGGGACAGCCACTTCGGTGCGGGCTATTGCAAGCCTTTACAAACTTGGTCTTACTCCTGAAGAGATAACCGGCGAACTTCCTCTGAGTCTGACACAAGTGTATGCCGCGCTAACCTATTATCATATGTACACTGAGGAAGTCGAGGCCGATCTAGAAGCCAATTCTGAAGAACGACTGATGGCCAGATACGGCAACTCTATCAATGACCCGAATTCGCCTCTACGTTGATGAAGATTTTCAGCGGCAGGGGCTTGTTCGAGCGATACGAGCCCGTGGCTATGATATTGTCACGACTCTCGAAGTTGCCAGAACAGGGATGCCCGACACCGACCAACTGGTCTATGCTACCGAAAATGACCGCACGCTCATTACGTTCAACGCACAGGACTTTGGGCCACTCCACCGTGACTATCTGATCAACGGCAAATCTCATTCGGGCATCATCGTCTCCAACCAATTAGAGACAGGTGTATTGGTACGCCGCCTTCTCCGGTTGTTACAAACTCGTTCGGCGGAGGATATGGTCAATTGGTTAGAGTTCTTGAGTAACTGGCGCTAGTTGCGTAGATTGTATTCCATTACACCTCGCTCTCGGCCCAGACGGTCATCTTGCGCACCTGCTCCGCCAACGACTCCGACGTCAGCGTACTGGCCTGCAACCGCTCGACCAGCAGCGGGAAGCACAGCGGCGACGGTCGCGGCAGGTCTTTGATAACCACGCGCTGTGCCGCTAGTTCTGTCTCTTATACACATCTCCGAGCCCACGAGACCGTACTTGATTTCGTATGCCGTCTTCTGCTTGAAAAAAAAAAAATAGCAATTACGTACTTAGCGGTTAAATGTGTACATCTAAAGAGGACCTCCCGTGTAGGTTGGCACACACTGTTTCATCAATGACGCTCGTGCACGAACGCCTAGGTTACACACAGGTATAGAACCATCGGTATTACCACGCACGTACGGCAGTTCGACTACGCT
>CALLZA010000470.1 GCA_937858165.1 uncultured Ardenticatenia bacterium | reverse complement strand
AAGGCGGAATACGGAACTGAGGCGGGTCCCGGGGGATGGGAGTGTGGTATAAGGGCACGGGGTTGAGCAGAGCGGCGTCGCGCAGCTTCGACCGCGTCTGGCGAATCTCGGCCTGCAACAGCTCAATCTGCCGCGTCATCTCCTGACGTGTTTCGGCCAGTATGCGCTGCCGATCGCCCTCGATCTCCTCGACGCGCTGCCGCAGCCGATCGCGCTCCCCCTCCACCTGCCGCAGCGCCAGCCGCGTCTGGGCCTCCTCTGACTCCATCTTCTCACGCAGGGTATAGATGGAGTCGAGCAGGTCTTCGGCCTGGTGGCTGTCGGCGCTGACCTGGCGCATGGCATCATCGAGGATGGTTCCGTCCAGCCCCAGCCGGCGGGCGATGGCGAAGGCGTTGGAGCGGCCGGGCAGGCCAATGGTCATTTCGTAGGTCGGCGACAGCGTCTCCATGTCGAACAGCAGCGAGGCGTTGGTCGCCCCCGGCGTCTGGCTGGCGTAGACCTTCAGCTCCGGGAAGTGGGTGGCGACAAACGTTGTGGCCCCCTTGTCGCGCAGGAAGTTGACCACGGCCTGGGCCAGCGCCGCACCCTCCGTCGGGTCGGTGCCGGAGCCGAGTTCGTCGAGCAGCACCAGCGAGCGTTCGTCCACGTGGGCCAGGATGCGGACGATATTGGTCATGTGGGCCGAGAAGGTGGACAGGCTCTGCTCGATCGACTGTTCGTCACCAATGTCGGCGAAGACGTTGTCGAACACCGTCAGCCGCGCCTCGTTGGCCGGCACGTGCAGCCCGGCCTGAGCCATCACAACCATCAGCCCCATCGTCTTCAGGCTGACCGTCTTGCCGCCCGTGTTGGGACCGGTGATGAGGACGATGAACACGTCCTGCTCCAGCGTCAGGTGGGTCGGCACGACCGTTGCCGGGTTGAGCAGCGGGTGGCGGGCGGCCTTGATCCAGACGGTCGAGCCGGGGTGCAGATCGCGCGGTGGCGGCGTCCACTTGTCGCGCTCGTTGCCGTGGCGCGGCGGGCGGGCCTGCGGCGTGTCGCGCCAGGGCAGGAAGGTCGGCTCCACACCACGGATGGCCAGGGCGTAGTTGGCGCGGGCAAAGATGAGGTCTAGCTCGGCCATGCGGTCGACGACGCGCTTGATGCTGTCCCCCTGCTCGGCCACTTTCTCCGACAGTTCGCGCAGGATGCGCTGAATCTCTTCCTGCTCCTGCATCAGCAGGCCGCGGTACTCGTTGTTGAGATCGACCGTGCCCAGCGGCTCAACCCACAGCGTGGCCCCGCTGCCGCTCTGGTCGTGGACAATGCCCTTCAGACGCCCCTTGGCATCGGCGCGCAGGGGAATGACGTAGCGGCCGCCGCGCTGGGTGATGATCGCCTCTTGCAGGTATTGAGCCATGCTGCTGTTCAGGATGCGTTGCAGCTTGTCCTGGATGCGGCCGTGGACGGCGCGCTGCTCCTGACGCAATTTGGCCAGCCGCGGGCTGGCGCTGTCCAGCACATCACCGCGCTCGTCGATGGTGCTGGTGATGGCGCTGACCAGGCCGCGACACTCCTCGATGAGCATAGCGATGGCCGCCAGATGGGGTACACGCTCCTCCAGCCGCAGCAGTTGCCGCCGCAGGTTGCGGGCGGCGACGATGGTGGCCTGGATGGCCATAAAGTCTTCGGCCGGCAGCGTGAAGCCACGCAGGGCGTTATCGGCTGCCCGGCGCACGTCGCGCGCCCCGCCGATGGTCGCGCCGCTATCCCCCTCGAACAACGACACCGCCTCGCGCGTCTCGGCCTGCCACTCGCGGGCCTGCTCCAGCTCAGTCGTCGGCTGCATCGCCAGCGCCAGCTCGCGGCCGCCGCTGAAGCTGGTGTGAGCGGCCACCAGTTCGCGGATCTTGTCGAATTCTAGGATTGAGAGTGATTTCTGATCCAACATAGTGCACTTAGGGCCGCGGTTGCCAAACGCGCCGAGTTGCTATACTATCCGCCCGCCTATGAGTACGCAAAGCCAACCGGCGATTCGGTTGCAGAAGGTCAGCAAACGCTTTGCGTTTACGCCGGATACCCCCCAATCGGTGCTGGAGTCACTCATCGCCCTCGCCACGCGCCGCCGCGCCAAGACGCAAGATCTGTGGGCCGTGCGCGACGTGACGTTCACCATCGAGACCGGCCAGTGCGTCGGCATCATCGGCCGCAACGGTAGCGGCAAGAGCAGCCTGCTCAAGCTGGTGGCCCGCATCATCCAGCCTACGACCGGCCAAATCGAGGTGCGCGGCCGGGTCAGCGCCCTGCTCGAGCTGGGCGCCGGCTTCCACCAGGACCTGACCGGGCGCGAGAACATCTATCTCAACGCCTCTGTCCTGGGCCTGAACCGAGCGCAAACTGAGGCGCTGTTCGATGAGATCGTCGCCTTCTCGGAGTTGGGCCGCTTCATCGACATGCCCGTCAAGCACTACTCCTCCGGCATGTACATGCGGCTGGGCTTCAGCGTCGCCATCCACGTCCGGCCCGACATCCTCATCGTCGATGAGATCCTGGCCGTCGGCGACCAGTCTTTCCAGGCCAAGTGCATCGACCGGATCATGGAGCTGAAGCGCGCCGGCGTGACGATCCTGTTCATCAGCCACGACCTGTCGACCATCGGCAACCTGTGCAGCGACGTCATCTGGCTCGACCGCGGCCGCCGCTGCCAGATCGGGCCGACCGAGCACCGCCCGGCCCAGGACCTCGACCCCCCTTTCCAGCCCGCCGGCGCCGCGGCGGCTATTACCAACCAAGCTGCCGCCTCCGGGCCCCGGGGC
>CALLZA010000469.1 GCA_937858165.1 uncultured Ardenticatenia bacterium | reverse complement strand
TTCCCATATTTGTCTGGCTCGTGTCTGTCTGCCTCTCACTTTCTAGTCGCTTCATTTGTTGCGCTACTAGTTAGTGTTTTGTTTTTTTTTTAATGATACGGCGACCACCGAGATCTACACTAGATCGCTCGTCGGCAGCGTCAGATGTGTATAAGAGACAGTGACTGCGCCGGTGCAGCGCACCACCTCGTTGACGGCGGCGAAGATGGTCGGCTCCTTGGGCATGCCCATGAGCAGCTTGTGTTCCAACCCACCGGGCAAGAGGGCGTGGTAGATGGGGTCGCGGCGGTGGGTCATCAGGTCGATCTCAATGATCGGCTGCCGACGGGTAATGTCCATCGTCTCGGTCAGGTCCATAAACGGCCCTTCGGCGACCAGCTGCTTGGTGATTCGTCCCTCCAGGACGATCTCCGCCTCGGCTGGGACGCTGAGGCCATTGGTCAAGCAGCGCACCAGCGGTGTGGGCGACAGGGCGTGGGCCACCGCCAACTCATCAACCCCCGGCGGCGGCGACATCGACGCCGCCAGGTGGACGCCCAACGACACGCCGATGCAGATCGCCACCGGCAGGTCGCCGGCGCTCTTCTGCCAGGCGTTATAGGTGCCGCGGTTCTCAACAATGCGCGCCGCGAAACGGCGCTCGTCCAGCCGCAGCAGGCGATGGTAGCACATGTTGCGACCCAGGTCGGGGTCCTCAACGATGACTACAGCGCTGGCGATGTAGTGGCCGGCGTCCTGTGGCAGGTGGAGCAGGATGGGTAGTTGATTTAAGTCAACGTCTGCGACGACAACTTCCTGGCAGGGGGCGGTGTCGGCCGGGGGCGGGGGGATAGGCTGGGCGATGGCCTGGGCCAGATGGCGCAGCAGGTCGGGCGCGGCCACCTCCATGTCGAGGCTGAAGTAGGCCCGGTCGGAGCACGGCCCGGCGCAGACGCGCCAGCCGGGATAGCCGGCGACGTGGTTGAACAGCACCGGCCGTCCCTCCAGGGCGTGGGCCACGTTGGCCAGCTCGAACGTTGCAGCCACGGGCCGATCGATGGTGACCAGGTAACCGGCGCGGTCGGCTTTCTCGATGAAGCGGCGAAAACTCATGGACGTTGTTTCCTTCCTTGGTGACGTATTATAGATGGGTGTCTGACCATGACAAACGGGTGGCATTAGGTCATTGCGATGCCACGCCGGCCGCGAACGGGGGCACGTTGCGGAAGCTGGCCGATCTGACCGTGTGCGCGGGGCCGGGCGTGAGCTATAAACGGGTGAGATGCCTGCTGCGCGACGAGACGACGACCATTCTGGACCGCGACCAGGCCAGTGACTGGTGGAAGATCGAGTGCTCGCCGCGCGCCGAGGGGAGCGAAGGCTGGGTGTCGGGCAGCCGGAAGTGGTAGCCGCGTGGAAGGGTTGCGCGCGCTGCGCCGCTGAGCGCGGCCGGCGTAGGGTTGCCCTGGGAAAAAGGTGCTCCCCCTGTCCTGCGAAACAGGGGGAGCGGCAGAGAGGGGATGTAGCCTGCAAAACCAGCAAAGTCAGCGGTCGAGTTGCTACGGGACTCGACCGGTCGGTAAATCCTACTTACGCCGCAAAAAAGCGGGCACGTCCAGGTTGCCGGGCATGAAGCGCGCCGGCGTCTCTGGCACGGCCGCTTCTTCGACGCGCGGGGCAGGGCGGGCCGGGCGATCGACGTACTCGGCGACGCGCGCCTGGCGGGCGGCTGTCTCGAACAGGCCGCTGTCGCTATGCCTGTCTCTTATACACATCTCCGAGCCCACGAGACCGTACTAGATATCGTATGCCGTCTTCTGCTTGAAAAAACAACAAGAAAACATCCAGCGGCGTCCAGCATGAACATACAACAACTCACGATAGGGACAGACATAGCA
>CALLZA010000468.1 GCA_937858165.1 uncultured Ardenticatenia bacterium | reverse complement strand
CTCTTTCTTAGCTGCTTATCCGTGTCTTTCTCTTAGTATCATTTTACACGTCGATTCATTCGTGTTTTCGTCGTGGTGTTCTGTGTCGCGTATCTGCAGTTTGCAGATGTCGTCATTGTGTCTGAAGAGACCTGCTCGCGCAATTTTCTACTGTGTTTTTTTTTTTAATGATACGGCGACCACCGAGATCTACACTAGATCGCTCGTCGGCAGCGTCAGATGTGTATAAGAGACAGGATCATACCAGCGCAGCAGCGACGACCAACGATACAGCCAACCCATGCGTGTCACGGGGCGGGCTGGATGCCCACAATGTCGCCGAAGCCGTTGATCTCCAACTGCCACTCGCTGCCGCGTTGGAACCCGGCGAACTCGTTGGCGTCGGTCGTCTGGTAGGTATAGGTCTCGCCGCCGACGTCGAAGGTGATCTCATACGTTTCGTCGCGTTCGCCAAGTTGCTGGTCGCTCTCCAGGCGCGTCTCCGGCCAGAATGGATTGAGGTCGGAGCCGCTCTCCTCCACCACGCCGATGGGCTGCAACTGGATGACGGTGTATTCACAGTAGTCGTCGTAGACGATGTACTCGCAATCCTGCACCATCTCGCCGAAGCCGGTGCCCTGGTCAACAATGTAGGGCGTGCCGCAGACCTCTTCGGAGTTGCCGGTGGGGAAGGCGGAACGGCCGCGCTCGCGCTCGGTGCAGCGGCCGACGTCGGCGTCCTGGGGGATCTGGTCGATCCAGTTGCTCTGCGAGACGGGCGCGTAGCCGAGGACGACGATGCTGCGCTGCCAGCCCACGTCGCTGACGCGGGCCAGGTTTGTCTCGGTGCGCGCGCCGCGCATGAAGAAAAGGGCGATGGCACCACAGATGACCAGCAGCAACACGCCGCCGAGGATGAGCCATACCGGGTTCATCTTGGCCGGGGCGACGGCCGGGGCAGGGACGGCCGCGGGCTTGGGGCGCGCCTCCTTGCCCAGTGGCGAGCCACAGTTGGTGCATTTGACGTTGGTGGCCTTGTTTTTCGTGCCGCAGTAGGCGCAGGTGACGTCGGGCGCAGGCTTGGTCTGCGCCCCGCCGAGCACCTGGCCAGCTTCGCGTCGTTCGCCCTCGGTCAGATCGCCACCACAGCGGGCGCACTTGACGGCTGTAGCCGGGTTGCGCGTGCCGCAGAATGGGCAGTGGATATCCGCCTCGCCCTTGGCCAGCTCCAGCCCTTCGGCGTCGGCGACGAGGGTGTCTTCGGCCGCCTGCTCGAACACAACGTCTTTGGGCTGCGGCGCGCCACAGTTGCGGCAGACCTTGGCTCGGCCGGGATTACGGGTATTGCAGAACGGGCACGTCCACTCTAACTCGACGTAGCCCAATGACTCCTTGGCCATCGCGGTTATGCCTCCGAGCGAGAGTTTACCACATTCAGTGGGTCAGTATTCAGTATTCAGAAGGTCAGTGTTCGGTCAGTGACCGCTCTACTGAACACTGGATACTGACCTACTGCTCCCCCACCCCCCGCCCCCCGGTGTCTCGATGCGGATCACATCGCCGGGTCGGAGGGCGAGGGTCGTTTTGCCCGGCAGGTCAATTGCCGCGCCATCGCGCAGGAGCGTGTTGTGCCCCGGCGCGCCCGGCTGGCCGCCGGCCAGGCCGTAGGGGACGCGCCGGCGACGCTCGCCGGTCAGCGTGGCCGTGGCCGAGATCAGGAAGCAGATGGCGCGCACCAGGCCGTCGCCGCCCGTGTGCTGCCCGCGTCCGCCGGAGCCGTGGCGCAGGGCGTAGGCCTCGACGCGAATGGGGTAGGCCATCTCCAGCGCCTCGACCGGCGTGTTGCGCGTGTTGCTCATGTGGACGTGGACGCCCGATGCGCCGTCACCCGCTGGTCCCGCCCCCGCGCCGCCGCCGATGGTTTCGTAATAGGCGAAAACAGGGGTCAGGTTCCAGGTTTCAGGTTCCAGGGAAGAAGCCTCTTCCCTGGCCCCTGGCCCCTGGCCCCTGGAACCTCCAAAGGTGAGGTTATTCATCGTCCCCTGCGACGCGGCCGGGATGAGGTCGGGCAGGGCCGACGCCAGCGCGCCGAAGACGACATCGACCACCCGTTGCGCCGTCTCGACGTTGCCGGCGGCCACAGCGTGGGGTGGGTGCGGGTCGAGCAGCGAGCCGGGCGGGATGCGCACCGTCAGCGGCGCAAAGACGCCCTGATTCATCGGCAGTATGCCCAGCAGGGTCAGGGCGACGCAGCGCAGGCAGTAGACGACGGCCGATTCGACAATGGCCGGCACGGCATTGAGGTTGCCGGCCACGGCCGGGGCTGTGCCGGCGAAGTCGACCGTCAGCGTATCGCCGGCTACGATCAGGGCGACGCAGATCGGTACGGGCGCATCGCTCTGCCCATCGTCGTCCAGCGCGTCCTCCTGTCTCTTATACACATCTCCGAGCCCACGAGACCGTACTAGATCTCGTATGCCGTATTCTGCTTGCAAAAAAAAAAACCAAAAACAAGTATATAGGCTGATGAAGAAAAACTACATACAAATAGCTGCTCTATTGTAGTCTGACAGTACTATAACAAACACGCAGACGACATCTCCACAACAA
>CALLZA010000467.1 GCA_937858165.1 uncultured Ardenticatenia bacterium | reverse complement strand
GCTTCATCGTTCTTGGTACTGGTACTGGTTTGATCGTGTTTCGTTTACTGCTGTTTTCATCTGTTAGTTTGTTTTTTTTTTTTATTTTTTTTCTGTATTTTTTTTTTTTAAGGATACGGCGACCACCGAGATCTACACTAGATCGCTCGTCGGCAGCGTCAGATGTGTATAAGAGACAGTTCTTCACCCGCGACTTGGCTGCCCAATTGGTGGCCGAGGGCAAGGCGGCCGACGTCTTCCTGGCCAACAACGTCCTGGCCCACGTGCCCGACCTCAACGGCTTCGTCGCCGGCATCAAAACCGTGCTGAAGCCGACCGGCGTGGCCGTCATCGAGTGCCCCTACGTTGTCGATCTGGTCGATCACGTCGAGTTCGACACCATCTACCACCAGCACCTGTGCTACTTCTCCATCACCGCCCTGGACAAGCTCTTCCGCCAACACGGCCTCTACCTCAACGACGTGAAGCGCACCCAGATCCACGGCGGCTCGCTGCGCCTCTTCGTCGAGCCGGTCGAGAACGTCGGCCCGGTCGTCACCGAACTGCTGGCGACGGAGCGCGAACGTAAGGTAGACACCATTGAGTACTACCGCGACTTCGCCGACCGCGTGGCCCATGTCCGCGACAGCCTGCTGGCCATCCTGCGCGACCTGAAGGCTCAGGGCTACCGCATCGCCGCCTATGGCGCGGCAGCCAAGGCCACGACCATGCTGGCCTACTGCGGCATCGACTCGTCGCTGGTCGACTACGTCGTCGATCTGAACAAGTACAAGCACGGCCGCTACATGGGTGGCAACCATCTGCCCATCTACCCGGTCGAGAAGCTGGTGGAAGACCAACCCGACTACGTGCTGATACTGGCCTGGAACTTCGCCCAGGAGATCATGCGCCAGCAGTCGGCCTATAGTCAGGCCGGCGGCCGCTTCATCGTCCCCATCCCTGAGCCGCACATCGTCGAGCCGCAGGCCGTCGCGCCGCTACAGGGCGTGGTGATGTAGCCTTTCCAGAGAGCGAGCATGGCAACTTCACCTCCTGTGTCCCGACCGATCGGCCGAGGCCGCCGTGGTCTCGGCCGGCGGCTGGGGCGCTTCGGCAAGCAAACGTTCATCGCCGTCCTGGGCGAAGACCGCTTCCTGAGCGCCCGCGCCGCCCACCACCTGCGCCGCCGCCGCCGCCAGGGTCAGGGGCTGCTGCTCATCCACACGATGGGCAAGGTCGGCTCGACCACCATCTCCGCCTCGCTGCGCCAACAGGGCATCCGCCGCAAGATGCTCATGTTCCAGCCCCACTTCATCAGCGACGAGGGGCGGGCCTTCGCCGAGACGCTGGCGACGGAGGGCGTGGGCGGCTGGGATCGCCTGGTCAAGAAGGAGCGCAGTGGCTTTTTGCGCAACCGGCTACTGTTCGATGAACTGGCGCGCATGCGCGCCGCCGGCGAGCGGGTCAAGGTCATCACCCTCGTGCGTGACCCGGTGGCCACCAACGTCTCCGGCCTGTTCCACAATCATCTATGGTGGCCGGCGGCGCTCAAGGCGCAGTGCGCCGCGGTGTCGCCCGACTGCCTGGCCGCGCTGGGCGACTACTTCCTCAACAGTTACCCCCACGACGTGCCCGAAACGTGGTTCGACATGGAAGTGCGCGCCCTTTACGGTATGGACGTCTACGCCCAGCCGTTCGACCCGGCCCGCGGCTACGCCGTCTACCACAGCGACACAGCCGACGTGCTGCTGCTGAAGCTGGAGATGCTGACTCAGACCGCGCCGGCCGCCGTCCGCGACTTCCTGGGCCTGAGCGCGTTTGAGCTGGTGGAGAGCAACACGGCCGAGGATAAGTCCTACGCCGACCTCTACAAAGCGTTCCGCCGCCAGTTGCGCCTGCCCGAGGCCTATCTCGACCGCGTCTATGGCTCGCGCTTTGCCCACCACTTCTACGGCCCCGCGGAGGTGGACGCCTTCCGCCGCAAATGGTCGGCCGCGGCCCAAGCAAAATAAGAAACCACAGATTACACAGATTTCACAGATTATCTCTTTAATCTGTGAAATCTTTGTAATCCGTGGTTTCTGCCTCTGAATACCATGGGTCAACCTTCATTACGCAAGCGCCTGACGCGCACGACAATGCGCGCCGGCCACACCCTGCGCCATCGGGCGATGGACGCCGGCCTGCTGCCGGGCCACACCGACTACGTTCGCTTCGTCTGCGTCGGCTACGCCCGCACCGGCTCGACACTCCTCATGCGCTCGCTAAACAATCACAGCCGCATCGTCGGCTTCGGCGAGATCGTCAAGAACGTCGATCGCTATCCCCATCACTACCACGAACTGGAGAACAGCGCCGCCCTCTTCGAGAGGGATCCGGTGGCCTTCTTGCGCACCAAGGTCTTCCGCGCCTATCCGCCGGCCGTCGCCGCCGTGGGTTTCAAGATCTTCTACCACCACGCCCCGCGCGACACGGCCTGGGGGCGACAGGTGTGGGACTACCTCCTGGAGCAGCCGGAACTGCGCGTGCTGCACCTGAGACGGCGCAACGTGTTGAAGACGCTGCTCTCCGAGAAGCAGGCCGGCGAGACGGAGGAGTGGATCAAGTACTCCAACGGCCAGGACAAGCCCGTCCACATCGCCCCGGATGAGGCTGCGGCCTTCTTCGCCCGCCTGGCGGCCTGGGAGTCGGAGGTCGAAACACTCTTCGCCGCCCAGCCGCGGTGCGAGATCATTTATGAGCAGTTGACGCGCGATCTGCCGGGCGAGTTGGCCCGCATCCAGCACTTCCTGGGCGTGCCCCACGAGCCGGTCAGCCCCGGCACAGAGAAACGGCCGCGCCGCACCCTGGCGGCCCAGATCGACAACTACGCCGAACTAAAAGAGCAGTTTCGCGCCACGCCCTGGGCCGACTACTTTACCGAGTAGGGGCGGGTCTCAGCCCCGCCCCTACAACAACTCCCACGGCCGTCCCTATGGTGTGCAATCAGTCGTGTTCTCGTACAGATAGACCTCGTTCCTAAACCAGCCCTTGGCCACAATGTCATAGTCGCCGTCGGTGTCAATGTCTACGGCCCGACTCGACTGGTAGTGCGAATCGCCGACGTAGACCTGGTGGCGCAGCCACACGCCGTCCTGATTCTCGAAGATCCACAGAATGGCCCCCGGCTGCTCCTCCGTATAGCGCACGGCATACTCGCCCACGACCACGTCCACGTCGCCGTCGCCATCCAGGTCGACGGCGTCCAGGCTCTCCGCCTCGCCCTTCTCTAGCTGGCCCAGCGTGTGAACCGGCCAGAACGTGGTCGGGTCGGCCGGTCGCTCGAACCAGACGACCTGCCCCTTCTGCGGCGTGTGGGCAAAGCCGACGATTGCGTCGCGGTCGCCGTCGCCGTCCAGATCGTGCAGTGCATGGCGGCTCGTCTGCACGCTGCCCGGTGGGGTATAGATGGTGATGGGCATCCAGGTCGGCGCCGGATATTCGTTGCGCAGCCAGGCCGCGCCCATAAACAAGTCCAGATCGCCGTCGGCGTCCAGGTCGCTGGCCGTCAGTTGCTCGCCGACGGACATGTCCGAAAGCTTGCGGCGCGCCCAGACGCCGGTTGCCGGATCGTCGGGCACGGTGAAGACCTGAACGCCGTGGGGGTTACGCGCCGGGTTCTCGGTGTCGTCCCAGGTCAGAGCCACTTCCAGCGGCCCGCCGGGCGTGAACTGAGCGATGGTGACACCCTGGATGGGGTCATTGGACGGCATCGTAATCCCCGCCGTGTCCAGGTTCTGGAACACGGTGAATGCGCCGCTGCCCTCGTTGCGCGCCCAGACGACCGGCCACCAGTAGCCCTCGTTATTGGGCAGCGTTGGCCCCGTTGTCGCCAGCAGGTCGAGGTCGCCGTCGCCGTCGAAATCATGGCCGGCAATGGTGTCCTCAATGGGCGCGGGCAGCGGCACGCGCGCCCACTGGCCGCCCGGCGTGCCGGGGTTGGTGTACCAGAACTTGCCGGTGATGAAGTCGACCCGACCGTCGCCGTTCACGTCGAGGGGAAAGACGAACGTCGCCCGCCCAGGACGGGCCGGGTCGATCAGGTAGCGTTGCCACTGTCTCTTATACACATCTCCGAGCCCACGAGACCGTACTAGATCTCGTATGCCGTCTTCTGCTTGAAAACAAAAAAGCTGACAGCTACACTCACGACATACATCTCATCGCTCACTCATCAGTATCACATCACCACAGCAA
>CALLZA010000466.1 GCA_937858165.1 uncultured Ardenticatenia bacterium | reverse complement strand
TCTTGTCATCGTCATATCTGTTCACGTCTTTTTGTTGCGTATTTATTGCATGCGTTTGCTTTACTCTCAGTTCGCACTGCACTCATATGCTGGACTGTATTCGATCGCACTACTGTCGCCTCTTGTTTCACTTATATCATTACTCTCGACACGTCACTTTCACCGTCTTCTTTTTTTTTTTTTTTTAATGATACGGCGACCACCGAGATCTACACTAGATCGCTCGTCGGCAGCGTCAGATGTGTATAAGAGACAGCCGTCACCCTGACCCCCGAGCCGACACCGACGCGCACCCCCACGCCGACGGCCACGCCCATCGCCCCACGGGTCGCGATGGACGACCAGCCCCTCGACGATAGCGGCGAATTGACCGCGGCCGAGGTGGCCCTGCCTGCCCCCGGCTGGCTGGTCATCCTGGCCGACGACGACGGCGAGCCGGGCGAGCCGATCGGCCAGACGGCGCTGGCCGGCGGCGTGCATGCCGATGTGGCCGTGACGGTCGATCCCCAGTTGGCGACAGAGACGCTCTACACCCGGCTGCACCTGGACGCCGGCACAGAGGGCGTTTTCGAGTACCCAGGCGAGGACGAGCCGTATGCGGGCGAGCCGGGCACGACGTTTGCCGTCGAGTTGCAGTTGCCGCGGCCGATCGTTGAGGTCGCCGAGCAGACGGTGGGCGAAGACAACGTCGCCACGGTGGCCCGCGTCGAACTGCTGGAACCGGGCTGGGTGGTCATCCACGTCGATGAGGACGGCCAGGCGGGCGCGGTCATCGGCGGCGTCCGGCTGGAGGCGGGGGCACACGAGAACGTGCCCGTCCCCATCGACCGCCGCTACGCCACGCCCACGCTCCACGCCGTACTGCACGAGGACGACGGCGAGGCGGGCGTGCTGGAGTTCCCGGCGGCCGACCGGCCGCTGCTGGTCAACGGCCAGCCGGTTGTGGCTGCCTTCACCGCCCACTACCCGCCCGATATCCTTGTCTACGACCAGCCGTTCATCGATGGGGCAATCGCCGTCGAGCGCGTCATCAGCGAAGGGCCAGGTTGGCTGGCCATCTACAGCGACCAGGACGGCCAGCCGGGACTGATCATCGGCTTCGCCGCGCTGGAAGACGGTCTGAACGAGGCCATCCGCGTCGATCTCATCGAGTCGGCCGTCACGGACCAGCTCTACGCCCGCCTCCACCAGGACACGACGCCCGGCGACGAGTTCGACTTCCCCGGCAACGACCCCGTCGTGCGCTATGAGGATCGAATGCCCCAGCCGACTGCCTTCCGTACCGATCTGGGTGCGGCGGTGGTGGTGCGCGACCAGACGCTGGTCGATGACGGCGTCGTGGTCAGCATGGTCGTCGTGCCGGTCAACGCCTGGGTGGCCGTCCACGCCGCGCAGGACGGGCAGCCGGCGGGGATGCTGGGCCGGACGTTTGTCCCGGTCGGTATCAACCGCGACGTTGTTGTCTTGCTCGATCCCGCGCCGGAGAACGCCCCGGTCATCCTGGTCCTCTACGAAGACCAGGGCGAGGCGGAGGAGTTCGACGCGCTGGGCGTCGATCCACTATTGACCAACGACGACAATCGCCTCATTCGCGTGCCGTTCGTCATCGGCGAAACGGCCGAGTAGCTCCTCCGGGCGACACGCGGAGTATTTCACGTAGCCTTTATGGCTGCGCGCCCCAACATTTCACGTAGATTTCATGTTCCAAAATAGCCGGGTATGGCACTATTTCAGTGACCAGAAAGCCGACCGGCTCCACTTTCCGGCGACGGCTGGTTGAAGCTGTTGCGCCAACGGGGCGTGACGAGCAAGGCGATTTCGACGACACAACGGGGCGCGCCGGCGCTTGACCCGCTTGGCAACAGCACGACATAGATGCCCAAGGAGTTCTTCCGATGACTCTCAGTTCAAATACGGCACAAACGCGCGAAATAGGCGAGTTGCGCAACCATCTGAAATGGATGGACGAGGAGCGGCGCAAATCAGGCCGCAAGATGACCGAGTTGGAGCAGCGCCTCGCTCAGCAAGGGCGCGAGGTAGCCGAGCGCGACCAGAAGATCCAGGAACTGGAGTACCATCTGGCGGCTCTGGCCGAACGGCTGGAGCGTATCCCGGAGAACGACCCCAACGCCGCCACGCAGGAGCAACGACTGCAAGACCTGGAGTGGCACCTGTCGAACCTGAGCGCCCAATTGACCCGCCAGCCGAACCCGGAAGAGGAGCGCGCCCGGCTGAATGAGGAGCTGGGTCGGGCGATTTTGGAGATTCAGCAGCGCATCCAGTCCGATCAAGCCCTGGTTGAGGGGCGGCTGCTGTCCGAAATGGCCACCGTGCGCGAAGGCGAAGAGCGCCTGCTGTCGGAGATAGCCACTGTGCGCGAAGCCGAGGATCGCTTGGTTCTCCGATTCCAAGCGATGCAACAGGAGCTACCGTCGCAGTTGCGGCTGGATGAACGACTGGCCCCGGTCGTCAGCCGCCAGCAGCAGCAGGACGAGGCGCTGAGCCGGGCTGACGCGCAGTTCGCCGCCCTGCAAGAGAGCCTCGATCTCCTCTCCATCCAGTTGCGTGAGCGGACAGGAACGCTGGCCGCCGAATCGCAGACCAACTACGCCTCCCTGGCCAATCGCGTGCAGGAGTACCTGGACGCGCTGGCCGAGCAGTTCGAGACGCGGACGGCCATGATCGAGGCCGATTGGCAGCAGCGCCTCGACGTGGTGGCCAATCGCGTGCCGGACGTTTCGCCTGAGTTCTTGCGGCTGGGCGAACAGATGGCCGAGTTGGAGCAACGGTCGGTCAATCTGGATGAGCAGTTTGCCTCCCTGACCGCTGATTCGGAGGCTCGGCTGGCGGCGCTGGCTGCTGAATCACAGACGAACATGACGGCGCTGGCGCTTCGGTTCCAGGAGCAGGAAGCCACATTGGATCGGACGTTTGCCGAGCGGCTGGCGGCCGTGGAGCAACTGCCCGGACTGGCGGCCGCCGTGGCACAACTGCCGGCGCTGGCGGCCCAGCTTGCCCAACTGGAAGAGACGGTCGCCAAGCAGGGCAACGCCCGTGAACTCATGCCTATGTTCGACCGGCTGGAGCAGGAACTGGAACTGCGCCAGGCCGAAGAGGTGCGACTGGCCAACCTGATCGGCACCCAGGAAGGACGGTTTGCGCCCATCAGCACGGCACTGGAAGAGTCTCGTGAGACTTCGATCAAGTTGCTCAGCCGGCTGTCGGATATGGAACGCACCGTCGAGGAGACGCGGCGTGGCGCGCAGGAGTTCAACGACAACTGGAAGCCTATCCTGACAGAGGTCAGCCGGCGTGTGGGGCCGCTGACGGAGCGCCTGACGGTGCTGAACAACAGCGTGCTGAAAAGCGAGGCCAGCCTCCAGTCGCTCAATAGCGACCAGAGTGAGATGCGCGAGACGCTGACCACCCTGGCCGACCAGGTGCAGCGCGGCCGTACCGAGAATGCCCGCCAGTTGGAAGCGTGGCAGGTGACGATCGACGAGCACAAGGACACCATCGAGCGCTTCACGCAGCAGTGGCTGACGCTGAGCAATCAGTACAAAGAGGCGCGCATGGCTGTCCAGAACTTCGCCCACTGGCAGAAGCAACTGGAGCAGCAGAAGCGCGAGGCGTCGGAGATGTTGCGCATCGAGTCCAACCGCATGCAGTCGCGCTGGGACGGCTTCCTGCTGGAGATTCAGGAGAAGCTGAAGAACTTCGAGCTGGACTTGAGCCAGAAGTGGCAAGCGTTCGAGTTGGAAAACGAACAGAAGTGGGCCGGCGCGCGGCGCAGCGAACAGGTGTGGCGCGAGGAGTTGGGCGCGGTCGATGAGCTGATTCAGAAGCTGCAACAGGACAACCGCAACCTCATCTGGCGCGTCCAGGCCGCGCAGGCCGACGCCATCAAGAAGTGGCCGCGGCTGCTGATGGAAGAAGTCGAGAAGGCGGTTGAGTTGAACCCCAATCGCCGCCTGTCACCGACCGGCGCATCGCCCCGCGGCGATATGAGTGTCGTCGATGCCATCGAGCAGGGGTTGATCACCATCGATTACGCCAACGATTCGACCGGCGACCGCTAAACCACGCGACGAACAGCACTGTCGCCCCGGCTTGCCCGCTCTTCGTTGAGCGGGCGGGCCGAGACCAGTAGAGGAAGTATACGCAACATGAGCACCAAGCCGAAGGGCCTTAGTATTCAAGCCATCGTCATTGTCCTGCTTCTCCTGGCCTTGTTTTTTGGCTGGCTAGGCTATCAGCCGGGTACGCTGCTGAACGAGTATGCCCGCGGCCTGGGCCTGACGCTGCTCGGCGTGGCGCTCGTCGTGGTGCTGAGCGACCGGCTGGCGACGCGCCGCGAACAGCAGTTGTTGAGCTATCTGGAAGACCAGCGCCGCGCCCAGGAAGACACCCAGATGGCCCGCGAGCAGCAGTTGCTGAAGACGCAACTGGTGCGCGAGGTGGCCAGCGGCGACGCCGGGCTGGCAGCGCGGGCGATCAAGGAGCTTGACGCGCAGGGCTGGCTGACCGACGGCACGCTGTCCAATGCCCATCTGGCTGGGGCCAATTTGCGCGGGGCGCATCTGGGCTGGATCAACCTGTCCGGCGCTTTTCTCAGCCGCATCGACTTGCAGGACGCTGACCTGAGCTACGCCAACTTCGGCTCGGCCAACCTGAGCGATGCATTGCTGTCGCGCGCCAATCTGGAGCGGGCCAGCCTGACCGAGGCCGATCTGCGTGGCGCCGACCTGAGTCTGTGCAGCATGAACGAGGCCGACCTGACCGGCGCGGTGCTGGAAGGGGCCACGTTGAGCGGTGCGTCGTTGGTCGAGGCCAACTTGACCAAGGTCGTGGCCGAGCGCGTGGCGCTGAACGGGGTCAATCTGGAGCGCGCCAATCTGGTTGAGTCGAACCTGAGCTATGGCAATTTGGAGCGGGCGGCCCTGAACGGAGCCAACCTGGGCTGGGCTAACCTGAGCCGGGTCAATCTGGAGAAGGCCAACCTGGCCGAGGCCAATCTGAGCGGCGCGAATCTGGACGACGCGCGGCTGCACGGGGCCAATCTGTCCGGGGCGTTCCTGTTCGGCGCGCGCGTCTCGCTGAAGGCGCTGTCCACGGCGCGCTCGCTGGCCAACGCGACGATGCCCGACGGGGTAAAGTACGAGGATTGGGTGCGCCGCCAGTCGGGCGACTACGTGCCGCCGGCGCCGACAACCAATGGCAACGCCGGTAACGCCGAGGGCGGCTACGCACCGACGGATTCGCCGCTGGACTACACGCCGGTCGACGAGATCTAGCTTGGTCTAGAAGCCAAGTTTCTTCTGAGAAACTCGACTTCTATTATTCCCTAAAAACACAAAAGCCCTGTGTTCCCACAGGGCTTTTGCTTTGCACCGTAGCACTACTAGCTCTCACGAGGAGGCAGTGCTACGGTGCAGGTTAACTGATTACTACTCATAGACACCACCTCCTTAGGTTAAAGATAGCGTTGCGACTGTCGCCGCGGATAAATGTATGAGCGAGATTATGACATACGCCACGTGTCCTGTCAATCGACACTCATCCAGCGATCAACCGGCCAGTTCACGTAGCGCGGCCATGAGCCGGTCGATCTCATCAAGGGTGTTGTAGTGGACGAAGCCAATGCGCACCAGCCCGCCACTGTCCAGCGTGCCCAGCCGCTCCATGACGGCGATGGCGTAGTAATGGCCGTGCCAGACAAAGAAGCCACGCTGGCCCAGCCAGGCGGCGACCTCTGCCGGGTCGTGGCCGTCGAGGGCTACGGCAAAGGTCGGCGTGCGCTGGGCCAGCGATTCGACGTCAGTGATGCCATAGACGCGCAGCCCCGGCACGCGCGTCGCCTGGCGCAAAAAGTGCTCGCTCAGCGTTGCCTCATACGCCTTGACGGCCGACAAGCCGCGCACCAGCCGCTCGCGCCGCGAGCCGCCGCCGCCGCCGAGGTCGGCCAGGTACTCCACCGCCGCCGTTACGCCGCTGAGGCTCTCGAAGCTCTGCGTGCCCGTCTCCCACTTGCCGGGCGGCGTGTCGTCGGCCGGGCGCACTTTGTAGGCCCGCAGCCGGTCGAGCCACTCGTACTTGCCGTAGAGCACACCGGTGTGGGGGCCGAAGAACTTGTAGACAGAGCAGGCCAGAAAGTCACAGTCCAGCGCCTGTACGTCGATGACGTCGTGGGGCGCGTAGTGGACGGCATCGACGTAGACCAGCGCGCCGGAGGCGTGGGCCAGCGCCACCACGCGGGCCACGTCGTTGATAGTGCCGACGGCGTTGGAGGCGTAGTTGACGGCCACCAGGCGCGTGCGCTCGCTCAGCAGGGCGGGCAGGGTATCGAGGGCCAGGGTGCAGTCGGCCGGGTGGAAGTCGAGCCAGCGTACGGTGACGCCACGATCCTCGGCTGCCCGCAGCCAGGGGGAGATGTTGGCGTCGTGGTCGAGGCGAGTGACGATGATCTCGTCCCCGGGCTGCCACGTCTGGGCGATGGCCCGGCTGATGCTGAACGTCAGGCTGGTCATGTTCTGGCCGAAGACGATCTCCTCGGCGCGGCGGGCGTTGAGCAGGTCGCGCATCGCCTCGCGGGCGGCGTCGGTGGCGGCGTCGGCCTCGCGGCTGGTCAGGAACGGGCCGCCGTGGTTGCTGCTGCCGCGCCGCAGGTAGTCGGCCATGGCGTCGATGACGCGCGTTGGCGATTGCGTGCCGCCAGGGCCGTCGAGGAAGACGGCCGGCTGGTCGCCGACGGTGCGTTGCAACGCCGGGAAGTGATCGCGCAGGGTTGGGACATCGAGGGTGGAAGGCATGGGGTAAACTCCTTACTGAAGTGGACGCCATTATACTGTATGAACGGAGACTGAAGAAGAAGCTGTGGCCCATGATAGCGCTCGCGTCTTGGGCCATAATCTGCTCGGCTCTATCATGCGCCAAATCGGACTTCGCCAGAGAGTACCATGAAACATCTACTTGCCATCGCGGCGACGCTGCTGACCGTGACTTTCCTGTCCGCCGCGACTGAGCCGCCCGCCGCGGCCGACGAACCGCCGACCTATCAAGTCTTCCTGCCGGTTATCATAAGGCAACCGCTGATGCCGCCCTACGACATGGCCCAGTTTATGATCGGTGACCGCCGTCTCTACGAGGTGCAGCACAGCGGCGGCTCGCAAGCCCGCCACCAGACGCAGGTTGAGGGCGACCGCTTCTATCACACCAAGGGGGATGAGATCAAGGCTGAGTGGGAAGAGCTATGGGCGACGGAGGACACCATCTACCGTGGCACCGACACCAGCCCGGGCAACGGCCTCTATTACACCCTCTATGAGAACAATCAAGCCCGCTCGGCCTGGAGCCCCCGCTTCTGGGACGTGGGCGACGTGTATGAGCGTCGGCCCTTCGTCGTCTTCTTCCGCAAGAGCAACTGCACCGTCACTGCCGACGGCTTCCAGCCCAGTTGGCTGCGCTTCGAGGCCTACTACCCGAGCTACACCTTCCGTAGCGGCATCACGTTGCGCAACGTCATCGAGTTGACCTGGCTGCTGGAGGAGGATGGCGAGGCGATCGAGAGTTACTTCTACGCCGAGGGGTACGGCCTGGTCGGCTGGGGCAGCATCGACCACGGCTTCAGCTACGTCAGTTCGCTCCACGAGCCCGGCCAGCGGCCGGACAACAAGCGCGAGGTCATCGCCTGCCTCGACCAGAGCGGCCGGCTGCCGCGTGCCGCCATCCAGGACGGCAGCTTGTTGCCGCCCGGCTATCGGGCCAAGTAGGCTCATTGCAAAGTAGGCAGAAGCGCTCACGCAAAGGCCGCTAAGGGCGCAAAGAACGTCAAGAAGATCTCTTTTGGCGGTCTTTGCGCCCTTAGCGCTCTTTGTGTGAGATGGCTTACTGTGACTTTGCGGTTGCCCTGGGGCCAAGCGCCACCACTTGACGAGGCGCGGGGCGTGGGCTAGAATGACAAGATAACGCATTGCGTTATACACGCTGTTACTGGTCGCGGCCGACCCCCGCCGGTCGCGCGATTCCCGTCCGCACCACGCCCATGAATAGGAGAACGCAAGCATGAACGCCAATGGCCATGATTCGATCAACTTCAATCTGAGCGACGAGCATCGCGAGATTCAGCGCCTGGCGCGCGACTTCGCCCGCAAGGAGATCGCGCCCAAGGCGGAGCATTACGACAAGACCCACGAGTACCCCTGGCCCATCATTCGCGAGGCGCAAAAGCTGGGCCTGACGACGATGGCTGTGCCGGAGCAGTACGGCGGGCTGGGGCTGAGCCTGTTCGAGGAGTGCCTGGTAACCGAGGAGCTGGCCTGGGGCTGCTCCGGTATCAGCACGGCCATTGGTGTTAACGGTCTAGGCGTCCTGCCGATCATCATCGCCGGCACCGAGGAGCAGAAGACGGAGTATGGCGGGCGGATGGCCGATGGCCAACTGGCGGCCTACTGCGTCACTGAGCCGGAGGCCGGCTCCGACGTAGCCGGCATCCAGACGACGGCCGTGCGCGACGGCGACCACTACGTGCTCAACGGCGGCAAGACGTTCATCACCGGCGCGACCAACGCCAGCTTCTACACCGTGCTGGCCTACACAAACCCGGCCGTGCGCGACGACCGCCGCCAGCGCTACACCGGCATGAGCTTCTTCGCTGTCCACCGCGACTGGCCCGGCATCAGCGTCGGCAAGCCGTTCGACAAGATGGGGCAGCACGCGTCGGACACGGCCGAAGTGATCTTCGACAACGTCCGCGTGCCTGCCAGCCACCGGTTGGGCGAAGAGGGCACTGGCTTCGCCACGACGATGAAGGTGTTCGACAAGAGCCGGCCGAGCGTGGCCGCCGGCGCAGTCGGCGTGGCCCAGCGCGCACTAGACGAGGCGATCAAGTATGCCCGCGAGCGCATGACGATGGGCCAGCCCATCTGGCAGCACCAGGCCATCGGCCACATGATCGCCGACATGGCGATACAGATCGAGGCGGCGCGCATGCTGGTCTGGCGTTCGGCCTGGGACTACGACCACGGCGACCGCAATACGATTCACGCCGCCATGGCCAAGGCCTACGCCGCCGACTCGGCGATGAAGATCACCACCGACGCTGTGCAGGTCTTCGGCGGCTACGGTTTCATGTCGGAGTACCCGGTCGAGAAGTTGATGCGCGACATCAAGATCTATCAGATCTACGAGGGCACCAGCCAGATTCAGCGCAATATCATCGTCCGCGAACTGTTCCGCAGCCGCTAGGCCAGACGCCCCACCGGCCGACCGCCATGTGTCGGCCCCGATGACAGACCCTTCACTCGCTCCCGGTGAGACCCACCGGGAGCTTTCTATTTACCGCCAGTTCGTCTGGCGGTTAACCGTGCTTAACTTTGCCCGCGCCGGCAGTTAAGTTGCGGATGATCCTCGGCGATTGACCTTCGTCTTGCCCCTTCCGATAATGCTCCTATTGCATTTGAGGAGAGTGAATGATGAAGATTCGGTTTATTCCTGGTCTGTTGTGGGTCGTCACGGGGCTGGCCCTGGTCGCATGTGGTGGACAGGCAGCGGTCGAGACGACCGCGCCGACGGCCGAGGCCCAGCTACCGTCCGCGACGGAAGCGGCCGGCGAAAAGGCGGGTGGCTCGCTTGTCATCTACTCCGGTCGCAGCGAAAGCCTGGTGCAGCCCATCATCGACCGGTTTGCGGCCGAGACCGGCATCGATGTCCAGGTGCGTTATGGCAGCACGGCGGAGATGGCCGGCGTTTTGCTTGAGGAGGGGGCCAACAGCCCGGCCGACCTCTTCTACGCCCAGGACCCGGGCGGTTTGGGCGCGGTGCAGGCCGCGGGCTTACTGCAATCGCTGCCCGCCGACCTCCTTGATCGCGTCCCGGAGCGATTCCGGGCCGATGACGGCGCGTGGGTGGGCATCTCCGGTCGTGGGCGGGTCGTTGTCTACAACACCGCGGCCATTGCCGACCCGGTGGCCGAGCTGCCGGCCGACATCTACGACTTCGTCGATCCTCAATGGGCCGGGCGGCTGGGTTGGGCGCCGACCAACGCCTCATTCCAGGCCATGGTCACAGCCATGCGCGTGCTGTGGGGTGAGGAGAAGACGCGCCAATGGCTGGAAGGCATTCAGGCCAATGAACCGATGAGCTATGAGGGCAACACACAAGTCGTCGAAGCGGTGGCCGCAGGCGAGGTGGATGCAGGTTTCGTTAACCACTACTATCTCTACCGCTTCCTGGCCGAGCAGGGCGAGACCTTCCCGGCGCGCAACTACTTCCTGCCCGGCGGCGGGCCGGGATCGCTACTGCTGGTCTCCGGCGCGGGCGTTCTGAACACCGCCGCCAACGCCGAGAACGCGCAACGCTTCGTTGACTATCTGCTTTCGGCCGAGGGCCAGCAGTACTTCGCCGACGAGACGTTTGAGTATCCGGTCATTGACGGGGTGACGCTGCCCGCTTCGCTGCCACCGTTGGCCGAGTTGGATGCGGTCGCCGTTGATATTTCTCTGACTGATCTGGCCGACGTGCAGGGGACACAAGACCTGCTGATTGAGCTAGGCATCATCGAGTAGCAACCGCAGGCGCGGCGGCAAAGCCGCGTGGCTGTGGCGCGCTCCGCAGCCACGCGGCTTTTCTGAACCGCGGTTAAACCCTAAGATTGCGTCCGCTAACTTGGGGTTTAACGTTCATCATTGATCGTTCGCGGTACTTTTCCTATAGTCCTGTCAATCAGGCGGCCGACCGATAGACGCAATCGAGCATGAGCATCTTCGAACTTGTCAGCGGAGCAACTGGGAACGCACGATGGGCGCGCCGATCGGCTCGTTTCGCCGGGCGTTGGCCGTCGGTCTCGACGCTGCTCTACGGCGCGGCGCTGCTTGTCGTCGGTCTGATGTTGCTCGTCCCCGTGTATCTTCTGGTGCGAAGCCTGGGGGCCGGGCAGGCGACTATAGAGACGCTCCTCTCATCACGCGCCTGGGTCACGATGGGCAACACGCTGTTGTTGGCCGGGGCGGTCGTGCTGTCCTCGGCGGTCATCGCCGTGCCCCTGGCCTGGCTGACGACCGCCAGTGATCTACCCTACCGGCGGGTCTGGTCGGTTTTGGCCGCGCTGCCTCTGGTCATTCCCAGTTACGTCGCCGCTTACCTGTACGTCTCCCTGCTCAGCCCGCGCGGCATTGTGCAGGGTTGGCTGGAGCCGCTGGGCGTCGACCGGCTGCCGCCCATCTATGGCTTTGCCGGGGCGTGGCTGGTGCTGACGCTGATCGCCTACCCCTACACCTTTTTGACGGTTCGCGCCGCGCTGCAACGGCTGGATCCATCCCTGCTGGAGGCAGCACGTAGCCTGGGGCTGTCGCCGCGCCGGGCTTTCTGGCGGGTAACGCTGCCCAACCTGCGGCCGGCGCTACTGGCGGGCAGCCTGTTGGTGGCGCTCTACTGCGTCCGCGACTTCGGGGCGGTCAACCTCCTGCAACAGGGAACCTTCACGCGCGTCATCTTCAACCGCTACCAGGCGTTCAGGCTGGACGAGGCCGCGGCGATGGCTCTGCTGCTCGTTGGCCTGACGGCGATTCTGCTGTGGCTGGACTATCGTAGTCGGGGCCGCGCCCACTATACGCGCCTTTCGGCCGGCTGTGCGCGCGTCGGCCCGCCGGCTCGCCTCGGCGCATGGAAGCTGCCGGCGCTCATCTTCGTGGGCGGGGTGGTGTTCCTGGCGCTGCTCGTGCCCGCCGGCGGGTTGATGTACTGGCTGGGGCGGGGCCTGAGCCAGGACGGGCTGGTGCGCGAGTTGACCATTGCCCAGAGCAATGTCGCCCCACTGGGTGAACTGCTGCGGCCGGCGTGGCACTCGTTCGCCGTGTCGCTGGGCGCGGCGGGATTGACAGTAGCCCTGGCCCTGCCCGTCTCGGTGCTGGCCGTGCGCAAACCGGGTCGGGCCTCGTCCCTGCTGGAGCGGTTGACCTATGCCAGTTCCGCACTACCGGGTCTCGTCGTCGCGCTGGCCTTTGTATTCATCGGCGCCAACTATGCCCCCGCCCTCTACCAGACGTTGCCGATGTTGCTGGCGGCCTATGCCGTTCTGTATCTGCCGCAGGCGGTCGGCTCGCAGCGGAGCACTCTGCTCCAGGTCTCGCCCAAGCTCGAAGAGGCGGGGCGCTCGCTGGGCCAGCGGCCGTGGCGCGTCTTCCAGCGCATCACGTTGCCGCTGCTGCGACCGGGGTTGCTGGCGGCGGGGGCCATGGTCTTCCTGTCGGTGATGAAGGAGCTACCGGCGACGCTTATTCTTAGCCCCATCGGCTTCGACACGCTGGCCGGCCAGGTATGGACCAACATCGGCGAGGCGTTCTTCGCCCGTGCGGCTGTGCCGACGCTGCTGCTCATTTTGCTCTCTTCTCTCCCGCTGGCTCTGCTCACCCTGCGTGATGGCGATAACCACGACTGAAGCGGCGCGCGCCCTGACCGAGGCCGGTCGTCGGTCGCCTGCCCTGCGCTGCCGCGGCTTGCGGAAGCAGTTTGGCGACAAGGCGGTCGTCGCTGACGTGAGTTTCACCGTGCCCGCGGGCGACATCCTGGCCCTGGTGGGCCCAAGCGGCTGTGGCAAGACGACACTCCTGCGGCTGATAGCCGGGTTCGAGCGGCTGGACGGGGGCGCGGTGGAGATCGACGGCCAGACAATGGCTGATGACACGCGGCACGTTCCACCGGAGGGCCGCCGGGTGGGCATGGTCTTTCAGGACTATGCCGTTTTTCCTCATCTGAGCGTCGGCCGCAACGTGGGGTTTGCGCTGGGCAAAGGCGAGCCGGCCCGCGCGCGCGTGGCCGAGTTGCTGGCGTTTGTCGGTTTGCAAGGGCGTGAAAACGCGATGCCCCACGAGCTATCCGGCGGTGAACAACAGCGTGTCTCGTTGGCGCGCGCCCTGTCCACCAGACCGGCCGCCCTGCTGCTCGACGAGCCGTTTTCGAATCTCGACGCGGCTCTGCGCGGCGAAGTTCGCGACGAGGTGCGGCGGTTGTTGAAGGCCGGCGGTGTGACGGCTGTCTTTGTCACCCACGACCAGGATGAGGCGCTGTTTCTCGGCGACCGGATCGGGGTGATGCGCGCCGGCAAGCTGGAACAGATCGATACACCGGAGAGGGTGTTCCACCGGCCGCAGACGCGCTTCGTGGCCGAATTCCTGGGGCAGACAGCGTTCATTCGGGGCCGGACGACACGCGAGGGCATCATCACCCCCCTGGGCGGTATCGACCGGCGTCTGGCCCTGCCCGAAGACATGGTGGTGGAGGTCGCCGTCCGCCCCGACGACGTTACCTTCGATGCTGACGCCGAAGGTCTTAGCCGCGTAGTCAGCCGCCACTTCACCGGCATGGCGGCGATCTACCGTTTGGCGTTGCCCGACGGGCAGATCGTCCAGAGTTGGCAGCCGCACGAAGTTCGCCTGGCGGACGGGACGGCGGTCACGGCGCGCTTTGCGGGCGACCCGGCGGCGTTGCCTTGCTTTTACCACGGGCAGGCTGTCTGATTTGGGGGAATGCATGGACGTACTTGAAGCGATACGCACGCGCCGCACCATCGCCAAGTTCCGGCCGGAGCCAGTTCCGGCCGAGACGCTGACCGAAATCTTGGCCACTGGCGTCTGGGCGCCCAACCACCGCCTGACAGAGCCGTGGCCAGTCTCTTATACACATCTGACGCTGCCGACGAGCGATCTAGTGTAGATCTCGGTGGTCGCCGTATCATTAAAAAAAAACAAACAAAGAAAAAAAAAAAAAACGCGCCAATTACACAAGACATGAATAAAGACAACACAGTAAGAGCAGTAGAGACAACAGAACATACAAAA
>CALLZA010000465.1 GCA_937858165.1 uncultured Ardenticatenia bacterium | reverse complement strand
TGATATTGCAGTGGTGAGGACAGCTTGTTAGTTCTTTCGCGTCGGTATGGTAAGTGATGTGATTGCGGCATTGTCTTTCTGTTTATTTTTTTTTTCAAGCAGAAGACGGCATACGAGATCTAGTACGGTCTCGTGGGCTCGGAGATGTGTATAAGAGACAGCGGCCAACGCGCGCATCCGGTCGTGGCCAACGATGGTCAGCCCGACATCGGCCGCGCGCAGCGCCCGGGCGATGGACACGCCCACCCGCCCCATGCCTACGATGGTCACCGTCTGCGCTTGCATCTGCACTCTCCTCTAGTTCTGATCGTCAGCCCATTGCAGGGCACGCAACAGGTCGGCCAACGCGTCTTCGGCCGGCGGCTTGTCCTGGTGGCGGCGAATCAGTTCGACCACGACCGGGCGGCTGCCCGCCGCGATGGCCATCTCCGCCCCCCACGCCGGGTGTTGGGCGCGCACGACGAACGGTCGCCGCCAACCCTCAGCCGTCCCCTGTCCCCACCGCTCCACCCGGCCAGGAAACAGCACCGCGCCGACAACGATGACCGTTCGATCCCAGGCCGACAACGGCCAGCGCGTCTTGCCCACGTCGTGGAGCAGGGCCGCGGCCCACAAGTCGGCGTCATTATATCCCGCCCGGCGCAGGTCGCATAAGACACGGTAGCTATGCCACTGATCAGCGGGGGAGAAACGGTCGAAGAGCGCCGTCTCGGCCGGCGCCAGCGCCGCGCCGACCTCGCGCCGCGCCGGGTCGCTCAGCGGGCCGGCGGTCAGGTTGCTCCACAGTTGCCGCAGCCGGTAGCGCAGGCCCACGTTAGCCGATCAGCAGTTGCAGCGTCGCCGCGGCCGGCAGACTGACAAGAACGTTGAGTACCGCCGGGACGAAGAAGACAACGGCCATCAGGATGAGAAAGCCGAACTGCTCCAGCGGCCGCAGCCGATAGACCAGCTCGGCCGGCAAAATGGCGAACAGAATTTTGGAGCCATCCAGCGGCGGAATCGGGATCAGGTTGAAGAAAGCCAGGACCAGGTTGATCCAGATGAACTCCGACAGCAGAAACGAGGCCGAGAACGCGCCGCTGGGCTGGGTAAATGACACCAGCCCCATCCGGAAGAAGATGGCCGCCATGACCGCCATGACCAGGTTCGACAGCGGCCCGGCGGCGGCAACGATGGCCATCGACGTGCGCGGGTTGCCGCGCATGTTCATCGGATTGACCATGACCGGCTTGGCCCAGCCAAAGCCGGCGACGATGAGCAGAATCGTGCCGATGGGATCGAGGTGCTTGAGCGGGTTAAGCGTGATGCGGCCCATGCGGCGAGGCGTGGGGTCACCCAGGTAGTCGGCCGTCAGCGCGTGGGCCAGTTCGTGCACCGTAAAGGCGATGATCAGGACGAGGACGCGAGCGATGATCGTTGATAAATCAGGCATGTTCCTTCTCTAGGGTCGTGCGTTCGCAGTTGTTACTTGAACGCGCTAAAACGCTCTACTACGACCCGTCTTAAGTATAGCGACTGTACGCGCCGGACGCGAAGAAGATGCGCCCGGCCACCACACGCTACGCTAGGACTCATAGAGCAACAACCGGTCAGGACTTATGGCTATGCGAATGCTATCTCCCGCCTGGTAGTCGAACACTCCCGACACCTCGAACAGCAGCCGTTCGCCACCCGCCATTAGCCACACCTGGCAAAACCGCCCGCGAAAGGCGACCGCGTCCACGACACCCGTTATCGTGTTGACATCGCCGACCTCCGCCGTCTCATTCGCCATCGCCACCTGCTCCAGCACCGGTTTGATGAGCAGCGTCACCGCGCCCGGCGCGCCCGGCGGCGCGGTCGGGCGGAAGCGGCCGGCGGCCGTCGTCACCGTGCCCGCGCCATCTGCCTGCCCCGGCAGCAAGTTCTCGAAGCCCAGAAAGCGGGCCACAAACGGCGTCGCCGGGCGCTCATAGACCGCCGGCGGCGCGCCCAGTTGCTCGATGCGCCCGGCGTTCATCACTGCCAGCCGGTCGGCCACAGCAAACGCCTCCGTCTGGTCGTGGGTGACGTAGACGGCGGTCATACCCAGCCGCTTGAGGATGGCTCGCACGTCGAGCATCAGCCGCTCGCGCAGCGCCCGGTCGAGCGCCCCCAGCGGCTCGTCGAGCATCAGCAGCCGCGGCCCCGGCGCCAGGGCGCGGGCCAGCGCCACCCGCTGCTGTTCGCCCCCCGACAACCGGGCGATCTCCCGGCCGCCGAAGCCCGCCAGATCGACCCTGGCCCGCCACGCCCCGCCCCCCGCGGCGCACCCCGCTGCCGGCCGCCGCCGCCTGCCCCGGCCGCAGGCGCCCGGTGCGCAGGACGGCCTTTGGGGGACGCGGGCGGAGTCCGGAAAAGACCAGGCAAAAGGGGGCGGCGGGGGGGGGGCCGCGGCCG
>CALLZA010000464.1 GCA_937858165.1 uncultured Ardenticatenia bacterium | reverse complement strand
TTGTGTACATACGTCTTGCTGTTGATATCTAGCGGTGTAATCATCGTTGATCTCGAGTGTTTCTGTACGTTGTTTGTTTAGCTTTTGATGGTTTGTATGTGTCTAAGTTGTTGGTCATGGTGTTTTTTTTTTTCAAGCAGAAGACGGCATACGAGATCTAGTACGGTCTCGTGGGCTGGGAGATGTGTATAAGAGACAGCCATAGTCATCGGCGCGATGACTGTGCCGCGCGCGGCTGGCGGCGACTTGACCGCCAGCAACTGTTCGAATCTGGCTGCGCTGCTGATTCGCTGGCTGATCGAAGGCGTCATTGCCGCCATGATGGCCGCCGAGGTACTCTCGCTGAGCGCCGGGTTGGCCTGGCGCGGCGGCCGTAGCGTCTCCAGGCCGTTAACCAGGTCCGGCGCATCCGGCGGCACCAGTCCGGTCAGCAGCGTATAGAGCGTCGCGCCGAGCGAGTAGATATCGCTACGCGCGTCGGTCTTGCCCCGGCCATACTGCTCCAGCGGGCTGTAGCCGTGGGTCACCGCCTGCGCGCCGGTGGTTGTGCCCTTGCTCTCGTCAAAGATCTTGGAGATGCCGAAATCGACCAGCATCGCCCGCCCGTCGTTGGTCAGGATGATGTTATCGGGCTTGATGTCACGGTGGATGATCGGTGGGGTGCGCGTGTGTAAATAAGTGAGTGCTTCGCTCACCTGGCCCACCCACTTGACCGCGTCGGCCTCCTCGAAGGGCAGGTTGCGCTCGCGTAATAGCGCGCCCAGGCTCTTGCCCTCGACGAAATCCATCACCAGATACTGCCCCTGGCCGGGGATAATGAAATGGTCGATGACCCGCGGTAGGTTGGAGTGGCGCAGCCCGGCCAACAGCTTGGCCTCACGCTCGAACTGTCGCTGGGTGTCGCCACCGTTGCCGGTGTTTTCTTTCAACGCTACAGGCTGCTCCAGAGCCATATCCCAGGCACGATAGACGGCGCCGAAGCCCCCCTGGCCGACGAGTCTGGCGATCCGATAGCGATTGTGAATGATCTGGCCGGAAGCGAGTGTCACAATGCCTCCTGAGCAATTTGGCACGGCCTCTAATTGCGAGCGCAACCGGGCGGAACCGCGTTATAGGTAGTACGGCCGACCGGGCAGTGGCGGGATTTTACACCCAACAGTGGGCGGCGCAATGTCTTACGAATTCCGGTCCTGGCGCCACCCGTCAAAAAACCCCGCCCCCTGCTCCAAATACCGCTCCACAATCTCCACCGCTTCAGATACGCCCCGCTCGGCGCACACCCGCGCCCCCACTTCGGCCGCCCGTCTTCGCATAGTCGGCTCGCTGATAGCCGCGCAGATCGCCTCGGCCAGATGCTCGGCCGTCAGCTCTTCCTGGAGCACCGGCGGCGGCGAGACGCCCAGTCCATGCACCCGGTCGGCCCAGAACGGTTGGTCACCGAAGAAGGGCACAACCACCTGCGGCCGACCCGAGCGCAGCGCTTCGTGCGTCGTGCCCACGCCACCGTGGTGGACGATGGCCGCCATGCGCGGGAAGAGCCAGCTGTGGGGCGCGCTGTCGAGCTTGAGTACGTTCGGCGGCACGTCCCCCGCGGCCAGCCCGGCCCAGCCCGACAGCAGCACCGCTCGCTGTCCGCTGCGGGCGATAGCCTCCAGCGCGATGCGCGTCAGCCGCTCCGGGTCGTTGCCGGTCATGCTGCCGAAGCCGATGTAGATCGGCCGTGGCCCAGCGGCCAGGAAATCGGCCAACTCGGCCGGCGGCTCATACATGTCGTCATCGAGGAACCAGAAGCCGGGCACGAACAGCGCCTCGCTCCAGTCGCGCGGCTTGGGCAGCAGCGTCGGGCTATAGCCGTGGACGACGGGCACCTTGCGCAGGAACATGTCAGGGAAGGGGCCAAGCAGGGGCATCGGCGGCAGGTCGAGCATCTCGCGCCGGATGGCGTTGAGCACCGGGCGCAGGCGCAGCCAGATGCGATAGCCGCCGATGGCGTGGGTGGCGTAGTTGTAGACCGCGCCCCCCTTGCGCCGGGTCGGATAGATGACGCTGGGAAAGTAGCGCGTGGGGTTGATGGGCTGGAGATAGGCTTGCACAAAGGGTAGCCCTAGCTTCTCGGCGGCGCTATAGGCGACGTAGAAGGCGACGCCGGAGAAGAGCACCATGTCGCTGCCGGCGCAGGCGACCAGCGTGTCGGCCGTGGCCTGGTGCAAAAGGGGGTCGATGAAGCGGTGAAAGCCGCGCAGAAAGTCGCCGCCGTCGCGCCCGGTCTCCACCCAGTCGCGGCCGTGCTCCTGTTGAAAGGCGGCCATGGGATCGCCCTCGACGGGCGCGAACTCCAGGCCGTGGCCGCGGATCCAATCGGCGAAGATGGCGTGTGTGGCCAGCCGGGCAGTGTGGCCGCGGGCTTGCAGGCCGAGACCAAGAGCAATGTAAGGTTGAATGTCGCCGCGCGAGCCGGCTGTGACGAGCGTGAGGTGTGCCATAGTCCCTAAGAAACCGAGTTTCTTCTGAGAAACTCGGTTTCTGGGCTATACTAACCACCGCTTGGCCGTCGGTCAAGCGCGAGGCAACATCATGGACTTCAAAGACAATGTGGTGATTCTGACCGGCGCATCGACCGGCATTGGCGAGGCAATGGCCTACGAGTTGGCCGGGCAGGGAGCGTGGCTGGCGCTGGCGGCGCGCAACACCGTCCGGCTGGAAGAGGTGGCCGCCGCCTGCCGGGCGCGCGGCGGGCGGGCGCTGGTCGTGGCCACCGACGTGACCGACGAGGAGCAGTGCCGCGACCTGGTGGCGCAGACGGTGGCCGAATATGGTCGTCTCGACACGCTCATCAACAACGCCGGGCTGAGCATGTGGATGAAGCTGGAAGACGTTGAAGACCTGTCGACGATCGAATACCTGATGCGCGTCAACTACTTCGGCAGCCTCTACTGCACCTACTACGCCCTGCCGCACCTGAAGCGCAGCCGCGGCCGCATCGTCGCCATCGCCAGCGTCGCTGCCCGCACCGGCATCCCAACCCGCACCGGCTACTCGGCCAGCAAGCACGCGATGGTCGGCTTCTTCGAGTCACTGCGGATCGAAGTCGAGGACGCGGGGGTCAGCGTCACCATTGCCTACCCCGATTTCGTCGCTTCGGGCATGCACACCCGTTCGCTTGGCCCCGATGGCAAGCCGCTGGGCCATAACCCGCTGCAACTGGACAAGATCATGACCAGCGAGGCGTGCGCCCGGCTGACGCTGGCCGGGGCTGCCGCGCGCAAGCGACAGATCGTCATGTCCAACCGCTCGCGCTTCGGCCAGTGGCTGAAGCTCATCGCTCCCGGCGCGGTGGATCGGATTGCCAAGCGGGCCATCGCCAAGGGTAAGTAAGCGAAGCGCTCACGCAAAGAAAGGGGTCAGGTTCCAGGGGCAGGGAAGAACGCTCTTCCCTGGCCCCTGGAACCTTCTTAGGACGCGTTGGCGGTGAAGTCGATGTACAACTCGACCTGCTCCTCAACGTTGGCCACGCTGGGCACGCTGGGGATTTGCAGGCCGAAGTCGGTGCGATTAACAACGGCCGTGGCCGTGCCGACGATCTGCGTCTCCGAGACGGCCGTGGCCTCGACGGTGAACGTCGCCGGCTGGGTGATGTCGCGGATGGTCAGATCGCCCACCAGACTGAAGCTGATCGCCTCGCCCACCGTGGCGCTGGCCGGCAACCCCTCAATGCCCGTGGGCGTGAAGGTGATGAACTCGAAGTCGCCGGTATTCAATATCTCGTTCTGAATGGCCCGGTTGCGGAAGTTGTTATCCGTGGCCAGGGTGCGGGCGTTGATCTGGATGATGCCCACCTGCGTCTGTGACAGGTCGGCCAGGTTGACCGACAGTTGCCCGGCTACCTGATCGGTTGTACCGACCACGGTCGTCGGCTGGCCGCGCAACTCCTCATCCAGTTGGAAGCGCACTTGCGAGGCGCTCTGATCGATGGTGAAGACCAGGGCCGTGCCCGTTGGGGCCGCGGCCTCTACTGTTGGTTCGGGCGCAGGGGTCGCTTCGGCCGGGGCAGCCGTCGGCTCGACCGCGGCGGCGGTCGGTTCGGCCGCTTCGGTCGTGGCCGGCTCGGTGGCTGCCACGCCGGCAGCCTGCGTCGCTAGGGGGATGGCCTCGATAGTGGAACTGGCCTCTTCCGGCTCCTGCAACAGCCCACAGGCTGACAGGGCCATGAGAGCCACCAGGACAAGTAGAAGCAGTTGTGCATAGTTCTTCTTCATTGGGTTTCCTCACTTTGTGCAATTACATTGATCGTGCTGGCGCGCACGTTGCCGCCCGCCCTAAGCGGACTGGCGTCTCACTTTGCCAAAACAGTATGAGTGGAAAGTGAACGGTAGATGGCAAGGGGATGAGTATCAGCCGGGGGAGTGTTTATTGCCGCCGGCCAGCGGCAGGGTGATGGTGAAGCTGTCTCTTATACACATCTCCGAGCCCACGAGACCGTACTAGATCTCGTATGCCGTCTTCTGCTTGAAAAAAAAAACAGAACACTGACTCATACGACATGTAGTAGTACGAACTAAAACCACAACATCGACAACCAACAATAAACAAAACGAGACGACCAGCACAACATAA
>CALLZA010000463.1 GCA_937858165.1 uncultured Ardenticatenia bacterium | reverse complement strand
TAGATGATATGAGTTGTTCTGACTGTATTATCGCTCTTATCACTAATATACTGATTCGTTAAGATTGTATTTATTGATGGTTATTTTCATCGTGTTGTGTTTTTTTGTTGTTTTTTTTTTTGTATTGTTTTTTTTTCAAGCAGAAGACGGCATACGAGATCTAGTACGGTCTCGTGGGCTCGGAGATGTGTATAAGAGACAGGCCTGGTTTCGAACCGGGCCGAGCGCCATCCCATTTTCAATCGCCACCGAAATGAGCGTTGGGGTTATTCAGGCTGGATACGCTGTAGCCGTGGCTTGAGGTAACGATGCAAAAACATCATAGAGCTTCCAGACGCCATCTGGCGTCGGCCGTCCTATGCGTCTTTTTCACTGTCTTCGGAGCTTACGCGTTATACGCCTCGGAACAGACGCAAGACAGTCCCATCTACCTTCCGCTGGTCACAAAACAGGGTTTCCTTCCCGCGCCCGGCGAACCCGGATACTGTCTGACCGCGGAAGAGACAAAACTGGCTACCTTGATTAATGCGTATCGAACGTCCCTTGGGTTGCCCGAAGTGCCTCTCTCCCGCTCACTGTCGTCCGTCGCCCAGTGGCATGTCAGAGACCTGGAATGGAACCACCCCAACAGCGGTTCCGATCCGCGCGGCCTGCCCTGCAACATGCACAGTTGGTCTGATACAGGCTCCTGGACGCCGGTTTGCTACACCTCCGACCATCTCTACGCTGACGGGATGTGGTTCAAGCCGCGCGAGATTACCAAGGGCGTCTATTCAACGCATGGGTTCGAGATCGCCATGGGCGGCGACGGCTGGACGGCGACGGCCGCCGCCTCCCTGGCCGCCTGGCAAAGCAGTCCGCCGCACAACAACGTCATCATCGAGCAAGGGCCGTGGGTTGGCTACCAGTGGCCCGCCATGGGCGTGGGCATCTATGAGGGGTACGCGGTTGTCTGGTTCGGCCGGACGATTGACCCGGCTGGAACGCTCGCCACGTGCCAACCATAGCCACGCTGGCTGAGACTGTTTGCGGCCCGACCGCGAAAGACTTATCATTGGCCCTATCTACCCTTTTACCAGCGCCGCTCTGGCGCGGAAATTCGCTCAAGACCCGAGAGTATCATGGCTAGAGAGACAAAGACCCTCACCGTCGTCCAATGCGCCAAGCTCGGCGCAGAACTGCCGGCGCTCGACCGGCCGCCTTTCCCCGGCAAGCTGGGGCAGCGCGTCTACGACGAAATCTCCAAGTACGCCTACAGCCTCTGGCAAGACCAGGCGCGTCTGATCATCACTCACTACGGGCTGAACATGGCCGACCCACGCTCGCAGGAGTTCCTATTCGAGCAGATGGAGTCGTTCCTGTTCGAGGAAGGCCCCCCGGAGGCGGCCGGCGCGCCGGTGGCCGGGGGCAAGGGCGGCCCGGCCCGCAAGTAGCCATGAGCGCCGCGCCCGACGACGTTCTACTCCTGGCCTGCTACGAACTGGGCCACCAGCCGTTGAGCCTGGCCTGGCCGGCGGCCGTGCTGCGGCGGGCGGGCGTGGCCGTCACGGCCGTCGATCTGGCCGTCGATCCCTTCCCGCGCGCGGCGGCGACTCGCGCCCGGTTCGTCGGCATCAGTGTGCCGATGCATACGGCGCTGCGACTGGGCGTGCGCGCCGCCCAGGACGTACGCGCCCTGAACCCCGACGCCCACATCTGCTTCTACGGTCTCTACGCCTGGCTCAATGCCGACTACCTGCTGGCGACCGTAGCCGATTCGGTGTTGGCCGGGGAGGTGGAAGAGGAGTTGGTGGGGGTGGCGACCGCCGACCGCCGACCGCCGACGACAGCTACACCTCTGGCGGCCGTCGGCGTAGAAACGGCGGACGACAGACGGCAAACCACGGATGCTATCCCTCTGGCAGCGGTCGGCGGTCGGCCGTCGGCGGTCGTCCTCTTCCACCTCTCCCTGCCGACGCCCCACCGCACCATCATCCCCCCCCTAATTCCGTATGACCCGCCATTTCACCGCGGCGTGGCCCCGTTTGTCCCTTTCTTTATTACCATCCTCGAGCCCCACCAGCCGGACTTAACCTTGTTTTCCGTCTTCTTTATGTACAAATAAAACTATATTTACTATCACTGATATT
>CALLZA010000462.1 GCA_937858165.1 uncultured Ardenticatenia bacterium | reverse complement strand
AGCAGTCAACGAGAGCTGCTATAGTGTCTGTTAAATTCTAACAGGTCGAGTTGTGATCATAAGGTATAGATATTGGGTCGTGATTGGTGTAGAGCGTAGTGTATAGATATCGATCTCGAGTTGTGTGTGTTTTCAAGCAGAGGACGGCATACGAGATCTAGTACGGTCTCGTGGGCTCGGAGATGTGTATAAGAGACAGCAGAAAGAGGTCGCCTTCGCCGCGGACAAGGTCATCGTCGTCGTCGAGGAAGTGGTCGATGAGGAACTCATCCGCCGCGACCCCAACCGCACGCTCATCCCCGGCCTGATCGTCGATGCCGTCGTCCACGAACCTTACGGCGCGCACCCCAGCTACGTCCAGGGCTACTACGACCGCGACAACGACTTCTATCTTAAATGGGATGAGTGGTCGCGCGACCAGGCCACCACCGAGGCGTGGCTGGAGGAGTGGGTCTACGCCTTGCCCGACCGCGCCGCCTACCTGGAGAAGCTCGGCCGCGCGACGCTCGACCGGCTGGCCCCCGGCTCCCTGCCCGCTGAGCCGATCAACTATGGACGCTATAGTAGTGAACAGTAGGCAGTATTCTGTAAGCAGTAGGCTGTACGATACGCGACTGAATACTGCTCACTGAATACTGCTCCACACGATGCCATGCCACAACAAGACCCCTTTGGCGAAGCCTACCTTCGCCTGACGCTCGAGATCGACAAGCACATCGACGGCTACCTCGATGCCTACTACGGCCCGGCGGCGCTGCGCGATGAGGTGCGGGCGGCGCCTTTGCGCCCGCCAGCCGACCTCCTGGCTGACATCGACCGGCTGGCCGACCGCATCCCCACCGACGATCCGACGCGCGCCGTCTACCTGGCCAGCACCCTGCGGGCCATCGAATGTACCGTCCGCATGTTGGCCGGGCAGACGTTCGACTATCTGGAAGAGGCTCATCGCCTCTACGACATCCGCCCGCAACTTGCGCCCGAGAGCCGCCTTCTGGCCGCCCACAATGCCCTGGACAGTCTACTGCCAGAGCTACCTGGCGGGAGTCTGGCCGCGCGCCTAGCTGCCTGGCGCAAGCAGTATGAGATCAAACCGGCGCGGGCGCTAGAGCTTTTGGAGCTGGCCCGCGCCGAGACGCGCTGGCGCACGGCAGCCCTGATAGAGTTGACGGACGATGAAGCCGTCGAAGTGCGCCTCACTTCAGGCCAACCTTGGAGCGCCTATAATTGGTATCTGGGCGGCGGCCGATCGTTGATCGAGTTCAACACCGACCTGCCTCTTAACGCCCTGAACCTGTTGGGAACCTTCGCTCATGAGGGCTATCCCGGTCATCACACCGAAGCGATCCTTAAGGAGATCGAGCTCTACCGGCGGCGCGGCTATGCCGAGCAGGCGGCCAACCTGCTGCACTCGCCGGCGGCGGTCATCGCTGAGGGCATCGCCACCACGGCGCAGAAGATCATCTTCCCAAATGGCAGCCACCACGAGTGGAATGCCGAGGTGCTGTTGCCGGCTGCTGGACTACCGGTCGAGCCGGGACTGGCCGACCGCCTGCGCCGGATCGACACGGCCACCGAGGCGCTGCGTTATGTCAATGGCAACGCAGCCATCCTCTACCATACCGGTCTCATCACCAAGGCGGGGGCCATAGACTATATGCAGACCTACGGTCTGGCCACACCGGAACGGGCGGCGAAAAGCGTCAGCTTCTTCACCCACCCACTTTACCGCGCCTACATCTTCACCTACTCCGTCGGCTATGACCTGATCGCTGCCACCGCTGACCCCGCCGCCACCTTCCGCCGCCTGCTGACCGAGCAAGTGCTGCCTTCGGAACTGACTTTGACCTGAAGATAAGAAACCACAGATTACACAGATTTCACAGATTCCTTTCCGGGAATCTGTGAAATCTGTGTAATCTGTGGTTTATCTCTTCCAAATCACGGAATCACATGGACGTTTCACCCCCCTCCGCCTCGGAACTGATGATCATCGCCGCTTCGCGCGCGCTGCGCGGCAACCGCACCGTCTTCGTCGGCGTCGGTCTGCCCAACATCGCCTGCAATCTGGCTCGCCGCAGCCACTCCCCCGACATGGAGCTGGTCTACGAGAGCGGCGTTTTCGGTGCGCAACCGGCGCGCCTGCCGCTGTCGATCGGCGACCCCACGCTGGTCAGTGGCGCAACCTCGGTCGTCAGCATGGCCGACCTGTTCATGCTCTACCTGCAACGCGGCCTCATCGACGTGGCCCTGCTGGGCGGGGCGCAGATCGACCGCTTCGGCAATCTGAACACGACGGTCATTGGCGACTACGCGCAGCCCAAAACTCGGCTGCCCGGTTCCGGCGGCGCATGCGAGATCGCCATCAACGCCCGGCGCATCTTCATGATCATGCGCCTGTCGAAGCGCGCCTTCGTCGGCAAGATCGACTTTCAGACCAGCCCCGGCCACCTCGACGGCGGCAACGCCCGCCAGCGGCTAGGCATGCCCGGCTACGGCCCCGACCAGGTCATCACCGACAAGGCCCTGTTCACCTTCGACAACCCGGAACGCGAGATGATGCTGGTCGAACTGGCCCCTGGCCAGACGGTCGAGAGTATCCAGGCCGCCGTCGGTTGGCCGTTGCGCGTGGCCGACAACCTGCGCCAGATGACCCCGCCCACGGCCGAAGAACTGGCCATCGTCCGCGAACAACTCGACCCGCAAGGTCTCTACAGGTAACACACCCATGCGCCCCCATCGTCGCCTTCTCATCGCTCTCGGCGCGGTTCTTCTGATTCTGGTCATCACCGCCGGCGCGGCTCTAGCCGTATTGAACGGGCGCGGCCAAGCCCAACCCGAAGCCGTCGCCGCCCTGCAATCGAACGCGCTGGTCACCGTCTCGCAGGTGGCCGGCCAGGATTGGTACGTCTTCGCCCCCGCGGCAGGGAGCGTTAGCACCGGCCTGATTCTCTATCCCGGTGGCTTCGTCGATCCCGTCGCTTATGCGCCTATCGCGCGCGAACTTGCCGCGCGCGGCTACTTGGTGGTGCTCGACCCGATGCCCCTGAATCTGGCCGTGACCCAGGTGGAAGCGGCCGACGCCATCATCGCCGCCCACCCGGAGATCGACCACTGGGCCATCGGCGGCCACTCGCTGGGCGGCGCGATGGCCGCCGAGTATGTCAAGAACAACCCCAACGCCGTCGCGGGGCTCGTCCTGTGGGCGGCTTATCCCGCCGCAAACACTGATCTGTCCGCCCTGCCCCTCAGCGTCGTCTCCATCTACGGCGACGCCGACGGTCTGGCCTCCGTCGCCGATGTCACCGGCGCGGCCGAGCGGCTGCCGGCCGATACGCGCTTTGTCCTGATTTCGGGAGGCAACCACACGCAGTTCGGGTCCTATGGCCAGGGCCTCCAACGCGGCGACAATCCGGCAACTATCAGCCGTGAAGAACAGCAGGCGCAAATCGTCGAGGCCACCGTTGAGCTTCTGGAGATCATTGGCGCCGGCTAATGTCTGACACGCGGAGTGCATTCCATGCTCTATTCGCATCCTCAAGGCAACGTCTTCTACCGCAACATGAATCACGCCCGGCCGATGATCGCCTACGGCCAGGGCATCTATCTCTATGATGAGAGCGGCAAGCGCTACATCGACGGCTCTGGCGGGCCGTTGGTGGTCAACGTCGGCCACGGTCGCGAAGAGATCGTCGCCGCCATGGCCCAGCAAGCCCAGCGCGCCGCCTACGTCCACGCCACCATGTTCACCAGCGAGCCGCTGGAGCAGTATGCCGCCGCCCTGGCCGAGATAGTGCCTCTGCCGGAGCCGCGCTTCTACTTCCTCAGCAGCGGCTCGGAAGTGGTCGAAGGGGCCATCAAGCTGGCACGCCAGATTCAGATGGCACGGGGCGAAGAGCGCCGCCACATCATCCTGTCGCGCTGGAACAGCTATCACGGCATGACCCTGGGCGCGCTGGCCGTCAGCGGGCGACCGGGGCTGCGCTCGCCCTATTTGGACATGATCCATGACGTGCCCCACATCCCCACACCCTACACCTACCGCTTCCCCATGACAGGCGAGGAGCTGGCCGGCCGCCTCGAAGAAGCTATCCTGGCCCACGGCGAGGAGAACGTGGCCGCCTTCATCGCCGAGCCGTTCAGCGGCGCGTCGCTGGGAGCCACGCAGCCGCCCGACGACTACTGGCCGCGCATCCGCGCCATCTGTGACCGCTACGGCGTATTGCTCATCTCCGATGAAGTACTGGTAGGTCTGGGCCGCACGGGGCGAATGTGGGCGCTGGAACACTGGGCGACCATACCCGACATCCTGGTCACGTCAAAAGGCACAGCCGGCGGCTACTTCCCGCTCGGTTTCATCGCCGCCAAGGGGGCGGACGTGGAGCAGGTGCGCGCCGCGTTGGGCGACTTCAACCACGGCGGCACGTTCAGCCATCACGCCGTCGGCGCGGCGGCCGGGCTGGTCACCTTGCGTATCCTGCGCGACGAACATCTGGTGGAGAACTCGGCGAACATGGGACGACTGATGGGCGACGAACTTCGCGCGGCGCTGGCCGAACACCCACACGTAGGGGACATCCGCGGCCGCGGCCTATTCTGGGGGGTGGAACTGGTGCAGGACCGGCAAACAAAGCAGCCCTATCCGAAGAAGCAGGGCGTTGTCCACCGCGTCACTGACCGTGCCTTCGAGATGGGGCTGATCGCCTACCACTCTGTGGGCTGCGCCGACGGCGTCAACGGTGACGTAGTCATGCTTGGCCCGCCGCTGATCGTTAATAAGGCCCAGGTGCAGGAAATGGTGGCGCTGCTGGCCGAGGCGATTCAAGATGCTTGTCGGTAAGCGCTCCAACGCGGCGCTTCGCCCGCCCTAAAGCGCTCCACTACGGACGACCCTACGGCCGCAACAGGAGCTTGCGCACGCCCGGCTGGTCCGCCCGGGCAAAGGCGGCCAGAGCGTCGGCCAGCGGGTACTCAGCTTCGATCAGCGGCCGAACCGCCACTGCCCCGCGCGCCAGCAGCCGCAGCGCCGGCGCGAACGGCCCGCAGCGCGAGCCGACCACGTTGATCTCGGCCACGACCAGCTTGGTCAAATTGATGTTGGCATTGCCGTGGAAGGTGCTCTTGAGCACCAGCGTGCCCCGCGGCCGCACCAGCCGCAGTGAGTGGGCGAAGCCGGCGTCGTTGCCTGTCGCCTCGACCACCAGGTCGAAGCTGTCGTCAGCCGCGTCGTCCACCAACCCCGTTGTCAGGCCCAGCTGCCGCGGCAGGTCCAGGCTGGCCACGCGGCGGCCCAGCACGATCACGTCCGTCCCCGCCAGGGCCAACACCTGGCCCACCAGCAGCCCCAGCCGCCCCGGCCCCACAACGGCTGCCCGCGCCGCCGGTCGCACGGCGATCTGCTCGCGGATGCGCAGCGCCGCGGCCAGCGGCTCGGTGAACACCGCCTCTTCGTCGGCCACGTTGTCCGGCACAGACAGCAGATTGGCCACCGGCAGCGTCACGTAGTCGGCGAAGACGCCGTCCTTGTTGTGTATGCCCAGTGTGGTGCGGTTGGGGCAGTGCTCCGGCCCCTCGCCCAGGCAGACGGCGCAGCGGCGGCAGCCTAGATTGATGCTGCCAACAACGCGCCGGCCAATCCACTCGGTTGCGTCGGCCAACCCGACTGCCTCGACCACCCCCACGAACTCATGCCCCAGCACGCCACGAAAGCCGCCCGCATACCCCTTCACCAACTCCAGGTCGGTGGAGCAGATGCCGGCCAGCGTCACGCGGATCAGGGCGTCATCCGCCCCCACACCCGGGCGTGGGTAGTCGTCATGCAGCGTCAGTTGTCCCTCTTCAAGATATAGCGCACGCATAGTGGTGTGGGTCACACAGACTCACTTCTGACGAATCTGTGTGACCTATGTAATCTGTGGTTCCTCTTCCGAAAATCTGCCCAATCTGCGGCTGATTCTCTACTGGCTAACCGCCGCCCGTGCCCGCGAGACAAGGCGCTCTTCCCACGTCACCAACAGCGGCACGGCGATGAAGATCGAGCTATACGTGCCGCACAACAGGCCGACGAAGAGCGTGGCGATGAACGGCCGAATGGACACACCGCCAAACAACAGGATGGCGACCATGACGAACATCGCGTTCAGTTGGGTCACCAGCGAGCGGTGGATCGTCTCAACGATGGAGCGGTTGGCGATCAGGTCGATCTTTTCGAACGGCCGCCGGGCGATGTTCTCACGCATTCGGTCGAACAAGACGATCGTGTCTTGCAGCGAGAAGCCGGCCACGGTCAGCACAGCCGTGAGGAACAGCGCGTCTACCTCCCAGCCCAGCAGCACGCCGGTGATGGCCCCAAAGCCTAGAACAATGAACAGGTCGTGCACCAGGGCAATGACCGCCGTCGTGCCGTAGCGGAAGGTGTTAGGAACCTGGCGGAAGACGAACATGATATAGATGAGCACCACAAGAGCGGAGAAAATGACCGCGACGATGGCCGCGCGCGTCACCTCATTGCCCACGCTGGGGCTCACGCTGGTGAACTGCGACGTGCCCGGCCGCAGCGGCGTGATCTGGTTCAGATCGTCAATGATCGCCTGGGCCACGTCGGGCGTGACGACCTCAGTGCGTACCTGCCAGGCGTTGACCAATTCACCCCCTCGCAGGGCAATGATCGACGGGCTGGTCAGGCCGTACCCGGCGAATACGTCGCGGATTTGATCTTCGGTCACCGCTTCTTCAAACTGCACCTCAAAGCGCGTGCCGCTGCGGAAGTCGACGCCGACGCGGAAGGGGGAGCCGGACGTCGCCAGCGAGAAGAGCATAGCCGCCAATCCCAATCCCATCAGCACAGCTGAGAACACAAAGTAGCGACGGCGGTTCTCGATGACTGTCTCTTATACACATCTCCGAGCCCACGAGACCGTACTAGATATCGTATGCCGTCTTCTGCTTGAAAAAAAAAAACAAAACACAGTTACACTATAGAAATAAACATAGAACACACACACACAAACTAATACACATACATTACCCACATAAGCAACCA